>JAOAQX010000002.1 GCA_025210805.1 Flavobacteriales bacterium | reverse complement strand
TCTGTATTGTTCTAGACTATCAAGTCTTTCACTGTGATTGTTTAGTCTTCTTTCATGCGTTTTGAATTTTTCATCTACGTTTCTATGCTTTTCATCACAAATACTTTGGTTCATAACATCCCTCCGTCTATTTTTTATTTGCTTCTTTTCTCATTTCTCTTCTAGCTTCGACTGCAGCTGCTAGTGCTTTCTCGATGAGGTCATAAAATCCATATTTTGATTCAATTTGTTCTTCCTCCGGTGATAGTTTTTTATCCTCAGATATTTTTGATATGGTAGGTTCTAGGCTCTTCATGAAGTCGTACTCTTTCTTGTATCTATTACGTTTCTCTTCTGTTGAACCTTTTTCTGTGAGTGCTACGATTGCATCAAGTGCAGTTCCGCAATCAAGTGTGTGTTCTGCATCTCTAATTTGTTATAGTTTTCTTTTTCCTTGTCTTCTACCGTACTCTAGTTCAAATGCTCTTAGGTACATTTTATTTCTTCTCTTTGCTGTGTTTAATGATTTCATTTTCATCTCTCCCTTATTTGTTTGAATTTATTACATCTGCTACTACTTCTTTTAGGTTTCCAAGTGCTGGAACATTTTCTAATTTGAATATTCCTGATTTAACTAATGGAACCCAAACATATTTTACTAATCCTGAATCCTGATTAAATGTCATTTATTACACCCCCTTCATCATTGTTACTTCAGCTAATGCTCTTTGTAATCCACTGATTTTATCTTTCATTTCTTTTAGTTCCTCGCTCATTGGTCTTTGCGGTTCAATAATTTCATCTTCTTTTTCATCTCCAGTTGGATAAAGAAATTCTAAACTCTCATCTTCCAAATTAACTCTATATCCAACACATACTGAAAAATCTTGAACAAATTGCCCATATTCTAAATTTAAAACTCCAACTGTTTCTTCATTTCTCTTACTAAGTTCTAAATAGTTTTTAAAGTCATCTTCTTTTGTTGTTTGTTTAACAAAACCACTTCTTTCTCCTGTGTCTACTAAAATATTTCCAGTTGTTTTTTCATAATATATTTTTCTTCCTATTTTCATAATTTTCTCCTATTCTATAGCTAACCAATATGCATTTGAATTACCAAAATCTGTTTCATTAGGTGAAAGTATAAAGGCTCCATAATAAATATTATTTGGGATCTCCAAAACTCTAGCGTTATTTAGTTTTATGCTTAAACTCGTTCCAGAATATTTAAAATTAGAATAGATCATAATTTGGTCTGTTCGATTAACGCTAACTCTTACAAAAATAAAAGCAGGAGTAAAATCTAATCCCGTTACAATTATTTCTCCGTATGGATTTAAAGTTTTAGTTCCTTTTGCCATTTTAGCTCCCGTGCTAATACTTTTAATAGCAACAGATAACTCTGCAAATGTCGGATTAGTAGGTACAACTGTATTAGGGTCTATGTCAGTAATCGCAGTACCTACTGTTTGTTTTCCGTTACTGACATTTTGAAAAAGTTCATTAATAGCACTAGTTACATTTGTTTTATCTGTTGTTTTCAGTTCTTCTAAGTTTCCAAGGGATTGTTCTATATTGGATTGATCCTTAGTAACAGAATTCATAGTCTCTGATATTGTTTTAATTTCCTCACTTATGCTCTCTGCAAAGTTTGGATCATCTCCAACTGCTATTTTGACTTCTTCTATTGCATTCATGGAAGCTTTCTCAACCTGACTAATCTTAGTATTCATCTCCTCAATCTTCGTCTCATACTCATTTCTCAAAACATAAATCAACGTATCATTTATAACCACCTCAATATGCTCTGCTTCCCCAACTACTGCAAATATCTCAAGTATGATTTCAACTGGGATGTTACCAAATCGAGGTAGAAAGTCTCCTTCATATCCTGCGTTCATGACGCTATAGAGTATTTCATTGTCGGCGTTTTCTGGATCTTCTACGAATATGCCTATCTCTCTCATGAAGAATCCTGTTTCTAATGCTTTGTTGCTTATATTTACTTTCATGGTCATTATGTTTTTTTCTTCATCTAAATCATATGAAGAAATGTCGACCTGCATTTTTTCATCAATCAATGCAGTCAATGTTCTAATATCTACATCTTCTGCCAGTGTTCCTGATCCAACTCCTACTCTTTTAAATTTAAGTGTAGAACCCATCTGTGCTTTGAGTAGAACGTTTTTCCCAGCGTTTGTTAGGTTCATTTGATTATTGCTCGCCACTTATATCCCTCCAATATTTTTAAATTTTATAACTCTCAAAAATACCATAGCTTTGATTGAGCTACTCGCTTGATACATATCTTGAAATGTCTTTATGGGCATTTTTTGTATAGTTTTCTTTTTGTAAACGTGCCCCATCATAACGCTACCTTGCCCTTTGTATTTATCTTGAGTAGTTTTCATGGGCATGTGAAGTTTTAGAGTCTTTTTTATTACATGCCCAACCCGAACCCCGCCCTCATTCCCTCTCACTATCTCCAAACACTCCAGATGACTTCTCTCATTTTTCACTGAATCTACTGCGTTTATGAGAGTTTTTATCTTTTCATACGTTGTCATTCTATCTCTGGTACCT
>JAOAQX010000001.1 GCA_025210805.1 Flavobacteriales bacterium | reverse complement strand
ATTCTCCCCCTTTGAAGGGGAAGGAGGATGTTACACAAAGAGCTCACATCCTACTAGTAAACAATCACTTAATACTAAATGAATAAAATGTATTTCGATACTCAAACTGGGAGAAACATCCCCCTTCCCCCCTTCTAAGGGGGCTTTTATGTGTGTTTTCTAGCTTCATAACTCTGATCTTCTATATTCAAGTCTCCCCCTTTGAAGGGGGGAAGGGGGATGTTACACAAAGAGCTCGCATCCTACTAATAAACAATCACTTAATACTACCTGAGTAAAAATGTAATTCGATACTCAAACTGGGAGAAACATCCCCCTTCCCCCCTTCTAAGGGGGCTTTTATGTGTACTTTTAGCTTCATAATTTATTATCGACCTTACTGCTCATTCAAAAAATCAAGAATTCGCCGCTCGCAAGCATTTTTAAACATTTTTCTTATTTGTTTGTTTTCATCGGCGATAATCAAGACATTTTTCATTTTAGCTTGGCTAATTCCATATATTTCCAAGAGCTTACCTTCGTTTAGCACAAGTAAAGTCCCTTGTTTATCAATCGTTTTCTTTCCTAAATCATGATTTACAACTTCCTCATTAATTAGAATATTAAGTTCCTTAGTGGGGGTTTCATTCTTAAAAAAAAGAATAAAAAACTTAGCCTCCAGTTCAGATAATTGAAAATCTCTATTATGATTGCTTACTGCTCCAAAATCAATGAGCTGATCTCCTATTTTAAGATTGGATATTTGTTCAATTTCCTCAAAATTTGAACAATTTTCTTCTGGTGGTTTGGCTTGCTTACAGCTCCATGTGCCTATAAAAGAAAACATAAAAATGATTATCAGTGTTCTCATTGCTCAATCACTTCTATAGTTCCCACACTTCTAGTTCCTTTTCTCGATAAAATCAGATATTGATATATTCTATCCCAAGAATCTATATCTTTAACAGTTACACAGCCAGCAGATATATTTCCACAATGAAGGAATCGTTCTCCAGAATGCCCTAATCTAAACCATGTTTTGGCATATTTTGCTCTATTGGTATAATATTCACCTTTAGGGTGTGGTTCGTATGGAATTTCTATATCATGTTTCCCAAGTGCAGGAGGATTGGATATTTGGGTTGTTGCATTAAAATATCCTAATCCTTCTATACAAAGTTTTTGAGCTTTAATATTAAAGATTAGCTCAGCAGATCTTTTATACGGATAACCACTTTTAAGGTAGTCCTCAAAGAATGATCCATCGAAATCTTGTAGGGTGATTCCTTTCCGTAGTACCGAAGCTTTTTTCCCTTTAAACCGTCCTTCTAAAATTTCAAATTCTTCTCTATTCGATGACTTTGTTACACGAATTTTTAAGAATTCTGGAAGCGGCCAGATAAATCCATCATTCATTCTTACTCTTAGCCAGCCATTTCCTCCAAGTTTTTCAATATATCCGAAATATGCTCGAAAATTCATTTTTATTAAGCTGTTTAAATTCCTATTATACCTTTTTTGGTGTAAAATCTCTGTTAAATTATACGTTTCAAAAAGAGAATCCAAATAATTGATTATAAATCATTTAACTTTTGTTACGGATTTAATTGTTATTTTTTCAACAAATTACTCTAATCGCTTTAGCTTCCTGATTTCCAAGAAAAAGTAAAGAGAAATAAAAAACATAAGTAGGAATCCAATAAAAAACAAAACTGTAATATCCTTGAAGTATTTTTGGGTAAATTGGTGCTTTTCTTGAGTTTGTTTTTTTTGACTTTTTAATAAATTTTCGAAGGCTTCTTCTTGCTTTTCTATACTCTTTTGTAATTGTTGAAATGTCTTTTTTATTTGTTGATTATTTTTATTCTGTCTATAAAATCCATTTTCTATAGACTTGCGTAAATCTTCCAATTCTTCTCCCTTGCTTAAATACAAACTTTTGGGTTCAAAATGTTCCCAGAGCACTTGTTCGGGTCTTTGATTTTCTGCTTGTATCACAGAGGTATCTTCCAAAAAATATTGGAAAAAAAACGCAATAAATCCCACAAACAAAAGGACAGAAAACACCAATGCAAATGGAAACTTCCGTTTTTGTATAGTATGAATTGGTGTCGTTTCTATTGGTTCTCTTTTTTGGCTAGGCACAGACTCCTGCTGTTTTTCTTGAAAAAATGTTTTGGCTGTTTCTTTTGGTTTTGGTGGTGCTTTTTGCACTACTTTTTTAAGTTTTTCGGTTTTCTCAACAGTTTTTTGAGCTTTTGGCTTGTTTTTAATGTGTTTTTTATCAACCTTTTGATGCTGTTGTTTGAGTTCTAAAAATGCCGCTCTATTCAATGAATATTTCCCCGCATAAACTTCTACATCCCTTTGCCTTACTAACCAATCTAGCACTTCACGAATTTGCCTTTCAGAAATTTCTGGATTATCAATTTTCCATAATACATCTATGGGTTTCATTTCGGTAGCTCGTTCAGTGTTTTGAAAATACAAAATATCTAAAACGATTTCATGTAAAGGTTTTTCGGTTTTTTCTTGCATTACAAAAAGTAGTTGATGGGCACATAATAAAAAGTATTTCCTCCTCCGTCCATAAAAATGGGAAAGCGGTTTCTTTGCCAAGCAAATTCAAAATCGTCAATACGTTGTCGGGCATTTTTCATGGCTTTGGTAAACTCTTGATGATTGAGAATCCGCTTCTTTCTCACATCTTTTATTCTCAAATAATTGAGCTCTTCATCTTGTACACAGAACCCTGTTTTATAAAATATCATATCACTGATATAGTTGCGGTTATTTAAGATTTTTTCGCCAAACTTATCATTCAAATTCTTCACATTTCTTTTATAAACCTTTTTCAATCTTCGTCGGTCTTTTTTGGTAAGTGGCTTATCCACAATGGGAATCACAGAGCGACTCAGTTCTAGATAAGTAACTATTTCTTCTTTTTTCATCAAAAATCCTTTTTGTAAAGAGTCTATATTAAAAATGTTGGTGCTTTGATACAAGGTTTCCTTTTTGTTCCTTTTGGCAATTCTGTGAACCTTGTTTTTACCATATTCAGACTCCTCCAATAACTGATAAACCACGGGACGTGGATGACTCCTTAGAAAACCAAATTTATCGGCGGTATTTTCTAGGCTGGCTATAAATTTTTGGTTAAAACCAAAACTCTTATTAAAAATTGAATCCAGAGCTTGCTCAAAAGAAGGTGCTTGTAAACGCTTACCTATTTTAGGAAAAATCAATCCTCCATCATACAAACTTTGGTTAGGCGAATCATAGAGATAAATATTATCATTATCATTACTCAAGTCTGTAAAATTATTATCCTGAATAAGCATATCATGATCTACTAAATAATCGCTCAAAAAATCTTTATAATAATTTGCCGAAAGATCCAAGATTTCTTTTGCTTGCAGTATAAAATCTTGATGCCCCATGCTGGGTGAAGATTCTACTTGATAAAAAAGCATTCGGGCAGATTTCTTTGCCATTTTCTTTAGAACACTCTTACAGGCTGGCGGAACTCCTCCGTTAGACTCTTCTGTTGTTTTAAAAAGAGATTTTCTCCCAGCAACTAGTACAATATTTGTTTCAAACTGATTACTCATATTCTTTTCGGAAAAGCGTAAGGCAGGGGTAATTTCGTCACTTGCCAGCTGTGCATTGGGAAGTATATCTCCTGAGAAAATTTCTTGTAAATAATCAATCCATTCCGAAAAAGATTGCGTTCTTTTTAGTTGATACGCTTTGGTACACCCAAATGAGCTGCTACTGAAAGAAAAATGATAATTTCTATAGGTTGATTTAGAAAGCTCTACCCATATTTTTTGGATAGAAGCCACCAATCTATTTAGTTCTTTTTTTGTTACTTGGGAGCAATCAAAAAGTAAATGAAAATTGATATTTTTTTGCTCTTTTTCTATCTGATCTATAAAAGCGATAGGAAAACTTTCTCCTCGAATATTGATCAACTTATTTTTGGAATGATCCCAAACTTTATACCTCGCAAGTATTTCTTCATGATGCAAATTATACCCAGAAGAATCGATAATTTCATAATCATAATGATCATTATCGGTCACTTCTTTCAGCTTCTTTCTAAAAATAAAATCGTTTTTCAATAGCGCATTCTGAATCCAGACCATACTGTCTTCATGATGATGATATTTCTGCATCAAGGAATCCACCTGAATATCCGCAACTTCTCTTTGCCCTATTTCTCTTAATAATTCCGTGGGAATCCAGCCAAAAACGGCTTTTTCTTTTTCCTCTTCTTTGGTAGGTATTTCGGCTCTTGTCCCTATCAGTAATGCTTTTTCACCTCTACTCACTTTAAAAAGGTGTACAAATTGATGTAGAGGAAGCTTTTTGAAGGGATTGTTTAACTGAGGATCGGCATATAGCTGAATAGAATCTTTTTTTGTCCAATACCTCAAATCAAGTAGTGTATGCACATCATGCACACCCGTAATGTACTCAATGGGTTGATAATTGTGTGGACTAATTTTAGCGGCTTGATAATGCAATAAATTGTCCTTGTGCATCCACCCAACATATTCTGTTTTTTTAAAATCTTTTAAATGGTTTCTTTCTTTATAAAAGAAAGAGAAAAGTCCTTTTGGTTTTCCAATATTTTCGGGATCTACTTTAATAAGTTCATAAAAATCATCTTCTTGCCCTACGATATAAAAAGCGGTTAAAAACTCTTGTTTTTCAGAAAGTTCTAGACCTAAAGGATCAGCATAGGTAATATTATTTTTTCTGTCGGAAAAAACGATTTTTAAATCATTACTGGGAAAACGCCCTTGAATTCCTGGATGCTCGACACTAAAATTAAATCGATCTAAATCTTCTGACCAAACTTTTTGGTATCTCGATACTTGCCCCAAAGCAAACTGACCGATTAAAAAACTGATATATATAATTAAATTTCTCATTTTAAACGGCTTTGAGTTACCTCGATTCTTTTTACACAAACATTGGTATCTATATTCACTTTACTAATTTCAATTCCCCTACCAGATTTCTTTGCTAAATGATGAAGCCCTTGACAATAGCTATATAAATCATTGTATTTTTCATCATTAATTACAATGATCATTTCGTCTTCCACATTGCATTTATAGGTTCTTTCAATATGTCGTACATTTTTATAAAAAACTCTACGATTACTCGCTTTAGCATTAGCTATAGCTTGTAGCCTCGATCGGATATCTTCTTCTGCTATTCCTATAGAATCAGGTGGTGGCAAAATCTCTAATCGTTGAAACATGGGCAAAATCTCTATCCGATGCATCACTGGGAATCGGGTGGTATTTGTTTGAAGTTTTACGGTATAAATTCCTGGTTTTTTGTATTTATAAATTACTTGTTTTTCATAAGCATCTACAGCTCCTGTTTCACCAAATTCCCAATACCAAGTATGAACTCCAGGTGAATTTGAATAAAAAACCAATTCTTCATTTACATATCCTTTATCTACTCCATATATAACAGGAATAGAATCTCTTAATGTGTTGATATTTTTTTCAATAATATCCACAAATTTTGGAACACTAAACTGATTATCAACCGTAAGGGTAATTAAGTATTTCCCTGGTTTTTGATAGATATAATGTGGATTAAACTGATTAATAATTGAATCCCCATTTCCAAATTCCCAACGGATTTTTCTATTTTTAATATTAGTAGAATCACTAATCTCAAAATTTAATTGTTCATTAATTTCAAATTGGAAATTACCATTGGTATCATGTATGCTAAAATCTAAATCTTTTATTTGATTATTAAACGGCATCCAAAAAGCTACTACTAAAGCTATTAGGACCAACAATGCCAAAAAGGCGGTTAAAAATATGCTACTCGTTCTCATATTATACTAATTTTCTCATCTGTATAATACCGATACATTGCTAAAACTCAGTTATGAATACAGTGATATAAGTGAGTAATTTTAGTAAGCAATCGGTATTAATCAATATTTGCCTGACAATCTTTTAAATTACTCTCAATCAATTCTTTATTCTTCAATACTGCACTGTGTTCCCTTCTGGTTTCGTAGAACACTCTAAGCAATGTAGCTCCTTGTTTGGCAAAAACATATTTTGAATTCAAATTATTCTCTTTATACACAGATTCTATATTAAGCATTCCTCGCTTTAATTCATCTTGTGTTTGTACTTGATGAATATCATACTCAAATGCCGAAATCTTTTGTCGCATTTCTTCTACACTGAGCATAAGGTTTTCTTGGGTTTTTCTCACTTTTTCAAATTCTTCAATAGATTTTAAGATTTCGGTATTGTTGCTTACAGGTATTTTGAGAATAAATTTGGTAAGCAAAATATAGATGCCCAAAACACTTAATACAAACAGAAGAAAAAACTTTATTTTCTTCCAAAATTTTTCATTTGCTGATTGAATAATATCCATAACTCATTATTTATTCAAGATTCTCTCTATACAATTGGATGCATTTATCCAATAATTCCTGCTGATATTCATATTCGTCCTTATTTTGCTGATATTTATCTAAAACGGATTGAATTTCTTTTACAGTTAGCATCATTTCATTATAAATATTTTTTTCTTGCTCATTGATCATCGTTTCTGTTGATTTTTTATCAATCTTGGCTCTCAACTCCGAAATAATTCCTTGAAATGTCTTATGCTGATGCAAGCTTCTCTCTTTATTTTTGAGTTGATAAAGCTGTTTGGTAAGCTTATCAATCTCGAAAGAAAGAGCCGCTTCTATTCGAAATTTTTCTTTATAGTTTTGATGCCTTTCTTCCAAAACGGCAATCCCCTTTTTACCTGTGATAATGCTTAAATATCCTACACCAAAAAAGAAAATAATCAAAATTATAAACCTAAAAGCAAAGCCTTTCATCGCTTTGATTCTAGTGTCATTATTCATTGGTTTCATACAATCTGTTTTTCAATAAGTCTATTCTTAATCTAAAATAGAATAAGTTTTCTTTTGTTCTTTACTAAATGAACTGTGTTTCTCTTCTCCAATAACGATATTCTCACGCCTTTGACCGATATACTCTAACTCACTGAGTTTTTTCCATAGCTTGTGCATGATTGCCAAAAAGAAATCTAATTTTTCTACAGAAGATTTAATGTCTTTATGGTTATATTCTAGATGAATAATATCATTCAATGCGCCTTCTAAAACAGAAGGTGAAACATTAATCCATTCATAAAAATACTGGAGTAGTTCTTCTTTATTTTTCTTATTAAATAAAGCCAATTCTGTTGCCATATAATGTGCTAAAACAGATAAACTATTAACTAAAAATATGGGAGCTTGCTCTTTTCCCATTTGTTGATAAGCAAAGAGATTTTGCCCTACAAAGTCCAATACTTTTCTACAAAGCATAAAAGTGTTCTTTGCCAATCTGTTTTTATCGTATTTCCCTTCGTTTTTAGTATTAATGATTAGGGAGTAACTTTTTAGATCAACCAAAATCTTAGAAACCGAATCATAAAAAGCTAATAAGGTTTTGTTATACAAAATTTTTGAAGTTGGAGGAATATACTGATCATCGACTACAAAAGAATTATTTTGCCAAAACACCCTACCTACCGTGAGGTAATTGTTAACCAAAAAATCTTTATCAATTTCTTGGCTTGACAAAATATGTATATTCACTTTAGAAACAGTGTAAGGGTGGTGCAAAGGGATACAATCTGGATCAGGTTCTCCTGATGGGATTCTTTGGAAGGGATCTACCGCAAGTACTAAATAAAGCTCTACAGATTGAGTAATATCTATTCCATCTGTATCCAAAGAAGCTACGGCCTTATTAGAACCATAGAGTTTTTTATCATAATACACGGGAATTCCCCCTTGGGTAATAGCATGGCAATAATCTAATTGTACTTGCACTTTTTGATCATTAGTAGCATCTATTTGTAAAACACAAGAATCTGACTCCGTTCTATTCGATTCCAGCAATCCATAATTATAGGCGGTCAATTGTGTTTTTGCAAAATCCGTTTGACTTTGATCAATCTGTGCCTGTTGGTGAATGAAGTGGTCTTTGCTTAGTTTTACACCATCTGTCCAATTAATTGGTAATATTTTTTCACTTTTCTTGATTTTGTTCATTTTCATTCTCTTTTATTTCTACAACTCTACGGATATAAATAGTGGTTTTGTTTTTAATTTTATTTTCTGGTGCCGATTGATCATAATTTAGAAAACGGGTAAATAGCGGAAAAGGAAGCCATTTACTGGTATAAAATATCCAACTATAATCTCCATCAGCATATTTGGTCTCAAGAGGCTTATCTGGGAATTTTATATTTTGATCTTTTACAAATTTGTCGAACCATAAACCTATAGAAATATCGGGAGGGAGTTTTGCATTTATGGAAGCAAATCTATTGTCTCCTGCTTCTCGTTTTATCTTAATATTGACTTGCATTGTGTTTGTAGTGTCCACATTTTGCCAATATTGTTCGTTTTTATCCTCTTCAGATACAGCCCATAAATTGTAGAACTTAGCAGGGATTTCTAAATATTTAAACCTAGAAATACGATAAAGTACAGGAATAAAAAACCAGATTGTTGTGGTAGCTGCCAATAAACCAAATTCCATTTTACTCAACCAAGTAAAAACAAGATAATAGATCCATCCTGAAAAGATTACTACAACCAGGGTTAAGAAAAAAACAAACCAGTCATCTTTACGAAATCCAATTTTTTCATAGGATGTTGAAACCACAAATTGGTTAAACAAAAACCCTAAGAATAAATACAGAAGGATACAAAGTAATAGACCGCCCCAAATAAACTCGTACTTTAAGACTCCTAATAAGGAAGGTAGTGCCAAGATAAGGGAAGAAAGTATAACAAAAACAATTGCTTTTTTCATTTTGAAAGCATTGTTCCCTTTTGCAATTGCTTTCATAACAAATAGCATAACAACGACCAATACTGGGACTAATACAAACTTGAGTATTATTGTAATTAAATTATCCATATTAAACTTTATTCATTGATTTTCAATACATAAAAATTCTTAAAAATAACAAATGGCAATATTCTTGATTCTAGAAAACACTAAAATACTTTTAGTATTCTGCCAATACTAAACTGTTTTTTCAAAAACTAACAACTACATGTGGTTGCTATTTTTATAAGAATGGATAATCTTAAAAAATAGCAATTTCAAGATTAGACTTGGAAAAGAAAGAGTAATAAATATCTAATTATAGGTAAAGTAACAACTTAGTTGATGAATACAGTAATTATTTCGATAAAAACCACTTACAACTAGATGAATAGCGAAATCTAAAATTACGAAGCTTTTACCTCCAAAAAACATTCAAGACTTTATCTTTTTCCCAAATATTCCGTTATTTTTACTTGAAAAATAATTCTAAAATGAAACAAATTTTTGCCTGTATATTATTCACGCTCTTTTTAATCCAGCCTATTTTTTCTCAAAAAAGCGACAAAAGAGGGTATGTTATTCTCAATGATGGAACCAAAATTTCGGGGGTGATTGAAAACAGTAGTAAAAAGTACAAAACCAACCCGTTGAATAGAAGTTTACATAAAAAGGTAAAAATAACATCTGACAAAGGAAATAGACTCAAGTTCAAACCTAATGATGTAAAGTTCTTTGTATGTGAGAAAGAAAATCAAAAATGGGTCTCTCTAAGCATTGCGAAATCTCAAAACCCTAAAGATTCAAAAAAAAGAAGGTTTTTGTTTGAAGAAATATCAGGCGAGGCTTCCTTGTACATTCTCAATATCCCTTATAGTAATGGTGCTTCGATGCAAACTCCTTCTGTTGGGTTTTCACCATCTGGATTTATGATATCCCCTACAACGGCGTATTCCTCAGCGTTGATAGGAAAGAGACTCGAAAAATATATCGTATTCGAAGAAAAAATCTATCGAGTTTTTAGAAAAAAACATTTCAGAGAACTTCTGGAAATTTTATTTAAAAAAAGACCCGAAGATTTGAAATCAATAAAAAAAAACTATTTCAGAATGTCTGATCTTAATTTAATTATCAAATTCTTCAATCATCAAATATCTTTAGAGCAAGCCGTCTCTGAACTAAAAAAGAAAAATAGTCGTGCTCATAATAATTATATACCTGCTACTGAAAAAGATAATGGTGACAGAAAGAAGGCACAAACTGAATATATCCCATACACCCAAAGAAACAAGAATAAATCTAAATAAAACGTGAATTGACTTCCCAAAATCCTTCTTTTTTAACAATATCAAAGAGGAGAATTTTCGGCTTATTTTCCCATTTTTTTATTTGTTTATAAAGATATGAAGAAAGCGCTTCTTCGGTCTTGAAATTCTTCTGCTTAATTTCAGTTTCTTGAGTTATTTTCTCTATTGGAAGTATTTCTATATGCGTTGTATTATATTCTGCATCAAACTCTAACCGTAAAAAACTAATATCTTGTATAAGTAACGAAGAAGGTATCGAAACTGTGTTTGAAAAAACAGACTTATCTTTTAGTATTGCAGCACACATATTGAACTTAAAAGGAGTTATTTCACCTGTTTTACTATACAAATTCTCCATGCTTTCTTGCATTTCTCTGTCTGCAAAAACTTGATTCAATTCCTTCAAGGTGACCGTTTCTTCATTTCCTCTTAAAGAACATGAAAATATCAGTCCACTAAAAATAATACCTAAAATGATCTTTTGCATTGTTCCATTTTTTTAATTTAGCTCAAGATACTAAAAATCAATGCAGAAGAAAAAGTAATTTCTTTGGAAAGGTTATTTATTAAAAATCGTCTTCCTCTACTTGGGTCGCTTTTCCACTTCCCATAAGGTAGGCTTTGATAAAATCATCTATTTCTCCATTCATTACAGCATCTACATTGGTAGATTCAAAACTGGTTCTTACATCTTTAACCAGTTTGTAAGGATGCATGACATAATTTCTTATTTGAGATCCCCACTCTATTTTCTTTTTTCCAGCTTCTATCTCGGTTTGTTTTTCTCTACGAGCTTCCATTTCTAACTCATAAAGTTGAGATTTTAATAACTGTAATGCCTTTTCTTTATTTCCAAGCTGAGATCTGGTTTCGGTATTTTCTATAATAATCCCCGAAGGTTTATGCCTCAATCGCACTCCCGTTTCTACTTTGTTTACATTCTGTCCTCCAGCTCCACCAGATCGGAATGTATCCCACTCTATATCAGAGTTGTTTATTTCTATATTGATACTATCGTCCACTAGCGGATAGACATATACTGATGCAAAAGAAGTGTGTCTTTTTGCATTAGAATCAAAAGGTGAAATACGCACCAAACGATGCACTCCATTTTCCCCTTTGAGGTATCCAAAAGCATAATCACCATCAAACTCTAAAGTAACCGTTTTTATTCCAGCTACGTCTCCATCTTGCAGGTTGAGTTCTTTAATTTTAAATCCGTTTTTTTCTCCCCACATCAAATACATTCTCATGAGCATAAAAGCCCAATCGCAAGACTCTGTACCTCCTGCACCAGCGGTAATTTGCAATACGGCACTTAATGCATCTTCTTCTGCCGAAAGCATGTTTTTGAATTCCAAATCATCTATTTGTGTAATGATTTGATCTCTTAATTCTATGAGTTCAGATTCGTCTACGTCTCCTTCCTTAAAAAAATCATAGAGCACCGATAATTCTTCAATTTCGGTTTCTATTTTCTTAGTGGAGTTTACCCAATTTTTAAGATTTTTTATTTTTTTAAGCAATGCTTGTGCTTTCGCTTGATCATTCCAAAAATTAGGATCTTGAGTTTTTTCTTCCTCTTGCTCTATTTGAGCGATTTTTTTATTGATTCGGAGATACTGAAAAAGATCTTGATACTTTTTCTGAAGTTTCTTTATCGTGTCTGAAGTAATCATTCTTTTTATTATACTTTTAGCTTGGTAATACTCAGAGAGCTTGTAAGCAAACTGATTCCTGTAACTACCAATATGATGAGCAAATAGCTCCACAAACGTAAATCTATTGGGTAAGCAGATGATAAAATAGAGCTTCCCATTCTTACGAGTTCAAAATTTTGCTGAATTAGGCAAATAATCGTTCCTAAAATAAGACCAAATATTAATCCTATGGAACTCAAAAGAGCACTTAGATACCAAAATATTTTCCGAATATCGGATAAACGAGCACCTAAAACGGCAAGTGTGTTTAAGTTGCTTTTCTTTTCAATCATCAAGATCGTTATTGATCCTAAAAAACTAAAACTGGCAATCAAAATAATTAAACCGAAAATGAGAATGATAAAATTTTTCTCTAGTTCAATAAACCCAAACATTTCGGCGTGCTGATCTCTTTGATTTAATACTTGAAAATCCTTTCCTAGGCTCGTCTGAAGCTTATTTTTCACCTCTTCAATATCTGCTCTTGGGTCAACAGAAAGTTCAATTGCAGAGAAAGAAGTTGAATTCCCTGTTAACTTTTGTGCTTCTTTTAGGCTTACAAATGCGTATTTTCCATCGTATTCATTACCTATATAAAAAGCTCCATTTACATAAAATGAATGATTCCTAAAAGCTTTTGTTGGATCTAAATATTGTTGATTACTTGCTTTTGGCACCCAAATTTCGGCAATGGAATAAATATTTTGCACAGAGAGACCGAGCTTTGCTTGTAAATTTACACCCATAAACACATTGGAAAGGCTGTCTTTAAAATTCACAAAGCTTCCGTCAAAAGGTTTTTCATCTATTTTGGAAATCAAAGGGTAATTTGCTTCAACTCCTTTAATAAATCCAAACTCATCTTTTCCTTTTTTGGTTCTAAAAATACTTCGAGCTTCCAAAACTCGGCTATAAGCCAAAATTTCGGGCTGTTTTAAGACGGCTTCCATTTCTGGATGGATTTCAAATAAGCTACTTTTTTGGTGTTTTATAACCAAAGGTGGATCAAAAGAAGAGAACATTTTATTGATCTGTTTTTCAAAGCCAAAAAAACCAGACATTATTACAAGCATAGACGCCGTAGCAGCCGTAATGGCTATTACAGATATCCAAGAAATAATATTGACCACATTTCTATTACTGGGAGAAAAAAGGTATCTCCTTGCTATGAAAAACGGATAATTCACCTATCCTTTTAGTGCATCCTCTATTTCTTCTAGACGGTCTAAAGAATCGTCTAGGTAAAACTTTAGTTCTGGAACTACGCGCAGTTGATGTCTTACTTTTTTCCCTAATTCAAAACGGATTTCGTTTTTATGTTCATCTAAAATCCCCTTGAAATCTACTTCTTCATTGTGTGGAAACAAGCTCAATGCAACCTTAGCTAGTCCAAGATCTGGAGTAACGCTTACATGAGTAACACTCACCATTTGACCGGGAAAAAGTACCGAATCTTTGGTTTGAAATATCGTTGATAAATCTTCCTTGAGTAATTGGTTAATTCGTTTTTGTCTGATGCTATCCATTCAGTATTTTTATTTTAACCTACAAAGTTAATCCCAAATATTCCAATTTTGAAATTATGAGATTATTCTTTACAAAAAATCTCACGAAATTGTTCAAATATTTGTACCTTAGGAAAAGGAATTTTTCCTACAAGTAATGACATTTATGGTTTAGTTATCTATCGGTATAAGATAAACTTTCGGAGGAGAAAAGAGATATTCAACATCGAAATACACCGAGAAACAAACTAAAACCTATGAGTAAATAAACATATAATTCGGTTATCAAACAGGGTGAAACATCCCCCGTTCCTTCCCAAAAAGTTGGGACAAGCTACTTAAAGAGAGAGTTGATAATCATTAGTAAAAAGAAATGATAAAAATATGGAATGGATTTTAGGATTATTTTTAGGAATAGGATTAGCTGCTTCGGCTGGTTTTAGGGTTTTTGTGCCACTATTTGCTATGAGCTTGGCAGCTTATTTTGAAATTATTCCACTCAACGAAAGTTGGAAATGGGTGGGAAGTTTTACGGCTGTAGTGGTATTGGGTATCGCTACTTTAATAGAAGCTTTGGCTTATTTTTTTCCTTATGTAGATAACCTTTTAGACACAATTGCCTTGCCTTTAGCAACTGTTGCAGGAACTTTAGTGGTTGTAGCAACGGTGAATGATATGTCACCAGTAGTTACTTGGGCATTAGCAATTATTGCAGGAGGAGGAACAGCTGGAGCTATAAAAGGGATGACGACCTCTACCAGAGCCGTAAGTACGGTGAGTACAGCTGGTGTTGCAAATCCGATCATGGCAGGTGTAGAAACCATTTTTGCTGGTTTTATGGCTATTGTTTCCATACTTTTACCCATTTTGGCCATTGTTTTTGTGTTTGTAATTTTATTCTTTTTTAGAAAATTATTTCGATTTTTCAGGAAAAAACAGCGTTCTGAACCTGTCTAATACCATAAATGATCTAACACAGCGATAAAATCAAACTAAAAAAATCATCAAGCCCCTTGTAATAAGATTACAAAGGGCTTGTGATGATTATATTTTATGACAATACGTTTATTTAGTATTCCATCAAATCTTCAATAGCTTTATCTAATCGGCTATTTGCTAAATAATCTTTTTCTAAACTTGCTGCAAAAGGTATTGGGGTATCCAAAGAGGCAACCCGTTTTATGGGTGCATCTAGGTATTCAAAACATTCTTCGGCAATTAAGGCAGAAAGTTCTCCACCGATTCCAGAAAACATAGAATCTTCATGAAGAATCACAACTTTATTCGTTTTTTTAACAGTTTCCAGAACAGCATCTTTATCTAAAGGAACTAAAGATTGTAGATCTAATATTTCTATGGATTTTTCTGGATGTTTTTCTACATATTTTTTCGCCCAAACAACTCCCATTCCATAAGTAATGATTGATAGATCGTCACCCTCTTGAACAATATGAGCTTTTCCTATTTCCATATTGTAATAATCTACGGGAACATCTTCATAAGAAGACCTATATAATGCTTTATGCTCAAAGAACATTACTGGATTAGGGTCTTCGATAGCAGCAATAAGTAAACCTTTGGCTGCTGAAGGTGAAGAAGGATAAACCACTTTTAGTCCTGGGGTTTTTGTAAACCAAGCTTCATTTGTTTGAGAGTGAAAAGGACCTGCCCCTACTCCTGCCCCACAAGGCATTCTGACTACTACATCTGCATTTTGCTCCCATCGGTAGTGAGACTTTGCCAAATTATTTACAATAGGGTTAAATCCTGAACTTACAAAATCTGAAAATTGCATTTCCATAACGGCTTTTTTCCCATTGATACTAAGTCCTAGCCCTGCTGATACAATTGCCGATTCACATATTGGTGTATTTCTTACTCGTTCTTTTCCAAATTGATCAATAAAGCCATCGGTAATTTTAAAAACACCTCCATATTCTGCAATATCTTGCCCCATGATCACTAAATCATCATGTTTTTCCATGGCTTGTTGCAATCCTTTAGAGATGGCATCTACCATTCTTATATTCTCCGTTTTGTCATATTTTGGTTCAATCAAAACAGGAGTATAAGGTGCGTAAACATCTGCTAATTCTTTTGCAATATCACCATTCTTAGCTTCTTCTTCATAAGCTATTTGCCATTCTGAAAGAATATGAGCATTCAATGTTTTTTTGAGTTCTTCTACTTCAGAACTTGATATAATTTCTTCTTCTAAAAGGAACGTTTCAAAATTGTTTACAGGATCTTTTTTCTCCCAAAAATCCATCAGATCTTGTGGTACATATTTTGTTCCTGAAGCTTCCTCATGCCCTCTTCTTCTAAAAGTTTTGAATTCCACCAAAAATGGTTGAGGGTTTTCAGCTTGAATACTTTTTATCTCTTTGATGGTTTTGTAAACTTCTAATATATTATTTCCATCTACAATACGAGATTCCATTCCATATCCCACAGCTCTATCTGCCAAATCCTTGCATCGGTATTGCTCAGAAGTGGGAGTAGATAAACCATATCCATTATTTTCTATCACAAAAATAACAGGTAAATCCCACACTGCAGCAACATTCAATGATTCATGAAAATCTCCTTCTGAGGTTCCTCCATCACCTGTAAAAACTGCAGTAGTTTTTTTGTTGTTTTCCAAAAGATTCGCTAAGGCTATTCCATCGGCAACGGCTAACTGTGGACCTAAGTGAGAAATCATCCCAACGATATTGTAATCTTGTGTTCCAAAATGGAAAGAACGGTCTCTTCCTTTGGTAAAACCATTATCTTTCCCTTGGAATTGAGAAAAAAGTTTTCTTAGAGGAATGTCTCTAGTTGTAAACACACCTAAATTTCGGTGCATAGGTAAAATATATTCTTCTGCTTCCAATGCTTTGGTTACTCCCACAGCAATGGCTTCTTGCCCTATTCCTGCAAACCATTTAGAAATTCTCCCTTGACGGAGAAGTATCAGCATTCTTTCTTCTACCAACCTTGGTAAAAGAATGGCTTTATAGAGATCAACTAATTCGTTGTTCTCAAAACCTTGACGGTTAAATTTTATTTCCATTATTTTTTTTCAAAAAAAACTAAAAGTCTTTTTAGTGTTAAATTCCTAACACAAATTCTGTGGCAAATTACTCATTTTTCCGATTTAGAAAGAAAAATTTGCAAAAAAAGCAATTAAAAATCCAAGAACGATGGCGATAATTTTTTTAAGTTGAATTTTATGATCTGATGCAGACTCAAAAAGTATGGTGGTAGAAATATGCAATAGCAAACCTATTACAAGTGCCATAAGTTCGTTATGATAAGTAGAAAAAATACTTACACTTCCTCCAATCCAAAGCCCTAACGGCGCTGAAATCACATATAGTACAAGAAATAGAATATTTAGTTTGTTAGGGTTTTTTCTTAAAATATTCCCTAGAACCAAAGCAATTGGAATTTTATGTAAAACGATTCCATAAAGCATAGATGAATGTGCATGAGTATGCCCCAAAATAGGCATGGTTTCTATCAGTGAATGAAGGCTCAAGGCTACTACAACCCCCAAACCTATTTTACCGTGAACATGACCGTGCTCTATACCTTTACTCCAATAATCTAAAATTAATTGAATAAAAAAACCAATAAAAATCCATAAACCTAAATAAACACCTTCTTGATGTTGATGTCCATGGTGGTCGGAATGCGCTACCGCTCCCTGCGAATAAATTTCTGGCAAAATATGAAGAAAAACGATTCCCAGTAGATATGCACCACTAAAAGTAGTAAGCCAACGCACCACTGGACTACTAAATAATTTAAAACCATGATAGTAATACCAAAAAGAGAATAATCCTGCTAAGGTAAGTAATGCAAATTCCATTTATCTTTTTTGTGCAATTAAGATCAATCTTGTGGAAGATTGAAGGTCAAAAGGATTTAAATCATAATCTCCAAAAGTTTGAACAATTTCAAGGTCATTGGATTCAAACATCTTTTTAAAATCCAATAATTCTAAACCAAATACTTCTTCTTGAAAGTCAAACTGATGTCCTTGGTCATTAAAAGAAATATTCTTCTTGATTTTTGCACCCTCAACAGATCTAGAAATTTTGAAGTGAATACCTTCTTTGACAATTTCTTCTTTTTCTATAATGTTGTTTTTCACCAAATGAGCATTCATAAAATCAAAAACAAAATACCCTTTAGATCGAATACACTGAGCAAAGTTTTTAATAACCATCTCATGACGCTCAAGAGTATCAAAATAGCCAAATGAAGTGAAAAGATTACAAACTAAATGAGCATTTTGAAATACTCCTGCGGGGCTATTAAGCATATTGTGTTCAAAGAAATGAAGATTACATTTTTCATATTTTTTAGCTTCCGCAATACTTTCTGGCGATAAATCTAAACCTATTGTATCATATCTTTTATCAGCAAAAATACGTGCGTGCCTACCCTTTCCACAAGCCATATCAACCACTTGATCATCTGCATTTAAAGGAAGAAAATCGCATAATTTATTAATAAAATGTGCGGCCTCTTTATGATTTCTATTATTATATAAGATATGATAGTAAGGACTATCAAACCATGATTCATACCATTTACTCATCCCAAATATTTCGATTGTTGCCACAAATATATGAGATAAATATTAAATGCAACAATATTTCACTTAGAGTATTCTTATGAGTCAGCTAATCCCATAAATCATTTTAACAAAAAGGAAAACCATTTCAAAAAAAAACGAAAAATTTTAGTCATTTTTTCCCCTAAAAATTAAAACGAGTAAAATCAAAGCACCTTGTATCAATAAAATGCATATTTTTTTCCAACTACTGTTTATATTTAAAATAAAAGCTATTATTTTTGTGCATCAAATTTATAAAGATGGCAAAGAAGAAACACGAAAAGAAGTTATCTAAATCAGAACAAGAAATTCAAGAAACAGAAAAAACCCTTGAAGCTTTTGAGCAGTCTCTGACAAAAACGGAGTTGTATATTGAAGAAAATAAGAAATCTATTTCAATCATCCTTACAGCAATTATTGTGCTTTTTGCAGGGTATTATGCTTATCAAGCATTTGTGGTAAAACCTAAAATGACAGAAGCCCAAGATAATATGTTTACTGCTGAGAGCTATTTCAAAAATGGAAACTGGGAAATGGCCTTGAATGGAGATGGACAGGATTTAGGATTCTTAGATGTTGCTTCAGATTATTCTGGAACTCCAGCAGGTAACTTAGCCAATGCGTATGCAGGTATTTGCCTTGCAAAACAAGGAAACTTCGCTGAAGCCATTGACTACCTTGAAGCTTATTCAGGAGATTCTAAAGTGGTTTTACCAATGGTAAAGTCGGCTTTGGCAGATTGTTATGTTCAAACACAAGATATGGCTGCAGCCAAAGGAGCGCTATCAACAGCGATTGCTTCTACCGAAAATAAGTTTTTGAAATCTAACCTTCTTAAAAAAGCAGCTCTACTTGCAGAAAAAGAAGGAGATGTTTCTTCTGCAAAAGATTATTACAAGCAAATTTTGTCAATTGACAAAAAGTCTCAAGACGGAAGATTTGCTGAGAAAATGCTTGCAAAACACGGAGAATTCTAAAGAAAATATCCAATTGTAGGATTTTTCGCCAATACAAACAAAAAAAAGGTTATACTTGCAAAAGTATAACCTTTTTTATATTATGGCTACAAGCAATTTATCAGATTACAACTCAGAATCAGTACCTAACGGGGAAGGATTTAAAATTGGTATCGTAGTTTCGGAATGGAACAAAGATATCACTGAAAACCTCTATAATGGAGCTTATGAAACACTCGTAGAAAACGGTGTCAACCCTTCAGATATTATTCGATTAAATGTCCCTGGGAGTTTTGAATTAATCTATGCATCAAAATTGATGATTCAAACAACTAATGTGGATGCAGTGATAGCTTTAGGTTCTGTAATTAGAGGAGAAACACCTCATTTTGAATTTGTTTGTGATGCCGTAGCTCAAGGTACTAAAGACATTAATTTGAATTTCGAAACTCCAGTAATTTTTGGATTACTTACAGATGATTCTTATGATCAAGCTGTAGCCCGATCTGGAGGAGACAAAGGAAACAAAGGTGTTGAATGTGCTGTGGCAGCTCTAAAAATGGCAGCTTTAAACCAAGTAATGATGCAAGATGAGGACTACGACTCAGATGATATCGACTTTGATAATTTGTAGAAAAAACATAAATTCATATCTTTAAGTCTCTTTTTATAAAGGGACTTTTTTTTGAATCATTTTTTTCCTAATAAATGTCTAAAAAGAACAATATAGCAAATAGAATTATTGGAATTGATATTGCACGTGCCTTGGCAATTTTCGGAATGATTGTGGTTAATTTCAAAATGGTGTTAGGATCCAAAGGTAATGGCTGGGAATACCATTTCTCAGAATTTTTGAGTGGAAAAGCTGCTGCTTTATTCGTTGTTCTAGCTGGTACTGGCTTAGCACTGATGTCTAACAATGCCATTGCGAATAATGACCTGCACAAACAGGAAATAATTCGAAAAAACATCTTTAAAAGAGCCCTTCTCCTATTTTTGATTGGGCTATCCTATATATGGATTTGGCCTGCCGATATTCTTCACTTTTATGGCATCTATATGCTTATAAGTTTATGGTTTTTAAGAAAAAAATCATCCACCATATTTCTCGGAATTGCGTTTTTCACACTTTTATTCCCAGTATTGTTAGTTCTTTTACCTTATGAAAAGGGCTGGGACTTTGTAACTTTAGATTATCAAGATTTTTGGTCTCCAATTGGTTTTTTTAGAAATCTATTTTATAATGGTTTTCACCCAGTAATCCCTTGGGTTTCTTTCATGCTTTATGGTCTTTGGCTGGGTAAAAAGGACTTAAACAATCTTAAAGTTATCAAGAAATACTTTGGCTATAGTCTAATGATTTTTCTATTGATTCAATTACTCTCATTTTTACTTCAAACCTTTTATACCCCTGCGAATAGAACCATAGATTGGGAACAAGAAATATGGTTTTTCACGACTTCTCCTATGCCACCACTGCCACTCTATTTGATTAATGGTATGAGTTTCGCTACTTTTGTGTTAACAGGAAGCATTTGGCTTGGAAAAAAATGTAAAGACAATCATTTCATTCATTTTTTGGCGAACACGGGAAAACTAGCTTTAAGTTTCTATATCATTCACGTGGTTATTGGAATGGTGTTACCCGAAGTTATAACTTCTAAATCTCTCGGTCAATTTTCCATTCAATTTTCGGTGAGATATGCTTTGCTTTTCTGCATATTTTGTTCAATATTTGCCAATATTTGGTTGAAAAATAAGAAATATGGACCTTTTGAATGGATTATGAACAAAATTTTAAAATAAAATATGACCTATAAAGAATTATTCCGTGTTGTGATAAAGTTGTTTGGATTATACCTCTTCTTTACAAATTTCAATCTCCTTTTATTAAATCCACTTATATCAATTATTTCTGAACCACGTCTAGAATATACTTTCCTCTTTTTCTTATCTAGCCTTGCGCTTCTTTTAATCGTTTGGATTTTCATTCTTGATACCAATATGATTATACGTCTTTTCAAGCTAGAGAAAGAATTTGAAGGAAAAACAATTTCTCCTGCTCTTCAACCGAAACAAATATTAGAAATTGCACTAATTATTCTGGGAGGATTTATATTTATCCAAAATATCTCAACATTTCTTAGTCACACCTTTTTAGCATTTAAAACCTCGGTAATGGCTGAATCTTTAGGCATGGTCACAGGAAAATATTCAGCATCTAATAGCTATCTACCTTGGCTTTCAAGCTTTTTAAATTCCTTAATAGGTTATTTATTGGTCACCAACTATCAACGGGTTTCAAAATATTTAATAAAATAGAATCTTGTTGCTCTGTTAAAAATTCGAAAAATCAATAAAATTGTCATAATAAGTGTAAGTTTTAACTAATAATTTAGACCAAATTTAAATTATGTAGTTTAGCATGATTTATTAGAAAAACACTTTTTTATGAAATTGCGAAGAATCTCCCTTGGTCTTTTGGTTACTTTCAGCTTATTGTTATCAATAGAAAGTAAAGCTCAAAAATATTCCGATACTGAATACAAAAACAATCCACACTGGATTGAAATGATGAGTAATCCCGAAGCCAATTTCTACGAAACCCAAAAAGCCTTTAAACTTTATTGGGAAGGTAGAGAAATCACCAAAGGTTGTGGTTATAAACCCTTTAAGAGATGGGAAGAAAGTATGCAATACTGGGTTGATAAACAAGGAAACAAACCCAATAGCTCTAAATACCAAGGTACAATCATAGAAGGAATAAAATCAAGTATTTCATCTTCTAATAATGAATCGACTCAAGCACAATTCATTAGTCAAAATACTGCAAACACCTCAACGACGTGGAACTCTTTGGGTCCTATCAATGTTCCATCTACCACCAACTGGACTAGTTCTTCTCCTGGAATAGGACGATTAAATACCGTTGCATTCCACCCTACTGATAGTAATACATTCTATGTAGGTGCACCAGCGGGAGGTGTCTGGAAAACAACAGACGGAGGAAACACTTATACCTGTTTGACCAATCAACTTGGTACTATGGGAATTTCTGATATTTATGTTCATAAAACAAACCCCAATCATATTGTAATAGGTACAGGTGATGCAGATGGTTCTGATGCTTTAGCATTTGGATTTTTCTACTCAACTGATGCAGGAAGTACATGGATTGCTTCAACTACGGGACCTCCAACAGGAACCGTCTCTACTATTGTTGCAAATCCATCAAACCCTAATACGCTTTATGCTGCAGTTAGATATGATGGTGTTTATGTCTCTCATGATGCAGGAATAAACTGGACAGAGAGCATTAGCGGAAATTTTAGAGATATCGCATATCACCCAACAGATTCTAATAAAGTTTATGCAGTAAAAGACAGTAGATTTTACAGAACCATAAATGCAGGGTCTTCTTGGACAAGTCAAAATATCGGTGGAGGAAATCATTCAAGACTCACCATTGGAGTTTCTCCGAACCAAGCCAATACCGTATATCTCTTTGCTGCTACAGGCTCAGGATTTGGAGCTTTTTATAAATCTACGAATCAGGGAGTTAGTTTCCTTGCACAAACAGATGCAAATACCCCTAACCTGATGGGATGGCAAGTGAGTGGAAATGATTCTGGCGGTCAATCTTGGTATGATATGGCAATCGTAGTAAACCCCACCAATGCTAATGAAATATATGTGGGTGGAGTAAATATCTGGAAAAGTATCAACGGAGGTCAAAACTGGTCTATAGTAACACACTGGTATGGAGGCGGAGGAAATCCAAATGTTCATGCGGATCAGCATCGATTTAGATATGACCCACATGGAAGAATGTTTATTTGTAATGACGGAGGTTTACTCATAAGAAAAAATGACAACCTTTTCACCTTAAAATCAGATGGTTTAGTTATTTCTCAAATATATAAACACAGTGTTTCGGCACAAAACCCGAATTTAATTATGGCAGGTTTTCAAGATAATGGTACAGCACTTTATCGAGGTGGAAATTGGCAAAGAGTTATTGGGGGTGATGGAATGAATTGTATTATTCACCCAAATGATTCGAATGTTCTATTAGGTTCTTTATACTACGGAAGTATCAGACGTAATTTAAGCTCAGGAAATGGATTTTTCACAACTATTGCAGCAGATAATGTTAATGGAATAACAGAAAGTGGTGCTTGGGTTACGCCATTTGTATTGAACGAGTTTAATCCAAACAGAATGTATATAGGATATAGAAATGTTTGGACCACTGACAACTATCAAGAATTTAACAACCAAAACATTGATTGGGAGCAAATTTCAACTAATTTAATTGGTTCTACAAAAAAATTAAGAGTGTTAGAAGCTTCGAGAGCAGATTCCAATATACTGTATGCAGCGGAAAGCACAGGTTTAAAAGTTTCAAAAAATGTAAATAGTCTCAGTCCAAATTGGTCAAATGTTAGCCTTTCTGGTACTCCTGGGAATGCAGATAATATTTATGCTATAGAAACTGTTCCAAATGATTCTTTAAAACTTTTCATAACAATTGATCAAAAAGTTTATCAATCTACAAATGGTGGAATTTCTTGGCAAGACATCAATTATAACCTAAATACTTCTGTGATAAAAAGAAGTTTACTTTGGGTAGATATTCCAAATGGAAAAGGACTCTACACTGTAGATGCATTAGGTGTTTACTTTTTACCCGAAGGTCAATCAATATGGCTAGAAATCACCGATGGTTTACCGAATTATATTTCTGCAAGAGATATTAAAATTTACAAAGGTTTAAATATAAGTGACTCAAAAATTAGTATCGCAACCTACGGTAGAGGAATCTGGCAGGCACCAGCATACACTACTTCGGCTTTTCAATTTACGGCTTCTGATAGTGTGGTAAATCTTTGTAAAGGAGATGTTAAATTAGTATCCACAAACATTGCTGATAGTATCGGATGGTTTAATGATTCATTTCAACAAATAAGTGTGAATGCAACTTATATTATAGGTAATACCACAGGTGGAAACATCTTTGCTATAGGTACTTATAATGGTATTAAGGACACCGTGGAAATTATCATTAACAATATTACTTTTGACACTACCATTATTGCAAGTGCCACAGGATTAAGCGTTCAAGATGCTCAAGCGGATAGCTACCAATGGGTTACTTGTCCAAGCATGACAGAGATATCAGGTGCGACAAATAGCTCTTATACCCCAACATCTTCTGGATCTTATGCCGTAAAAATGACCAAAGCAGACTGCGAAACCGTAAGTTCTTGTAGGTTCTTTGTTCCATTGTCTGTAGAAAATGTAGAAAATTCTTTATTTGGCATTAGCCCAAATCCATTTTCGAATGTTTTACAAGTTAATTTAAACAGCATTCAAGTTGAAAAAATGACCTTGACAGATAGCCAAGGAAGGCTTATCTGGGTAAAAGAACAAGGATTTGGAGAAAAAGAGATTATCGATACAGAGAAAATCCCTTCGGGAATCTATTTTTTAAATATCGATACAAAAACGGGTAAAGAAACCCATAAGGTGGTAAAAGAATAGTTTTTTAAAAAAATATAAAGATCCTAATCCCAAACACACCTGTTTGGGATTTTTTTATTCAAATTTGTTGAATCAACCAAACTGAGAAAATGTCCACAACCTTAAAAAATATTATCGTAGAAGAACTTCCCTTAGACTCTATCAAAGAAAATTATAGACGATCGGTAAAGAATGCTTGTTCTTCTGAAGTAGATCCAGAAGTATTTCCGAATGCTGAAATAATTCATATAAATCATGATTTATTGAAGAAATTGGACATTCCTGGATTATCAAATTCCAACGATATTTTAATGTACTTTTCCAGTAAAAACAAGCTCCTCAACAGCGTTTCCTATTCTTGGAACTATGCAGGACATCAATTTGGTAATTGGGCTGGGCAATTAGGAGATGGAAGAGCCATTAATCTCACAGATCTTTTGGTTCAGTCAAAATTGTTTTCTTTACAATTAAAAGGTGCAGGCCCTACACCTTATTCAAGAAAAGGTGATGGCTACGCCGTTTTACGCTCTTCTATTAGGGAATATTTGGCAAGTGAAGCTATGCATCACCTAAGAGTACCTACCACACGAGCCTTGGGGATCCTAACATCGGGAAAAAATGTGATGAGAGATCCGCTCTATAATGGAAATCCAATCTATGAAAAAGGAGCCATTGTTTGTAGAGTTTCTGAATCTTTTATTCGTTTTGGAAATTTCGAGCTATTATCGTCACAAAATGACTTAAAGAATCTTAAAAAATTGGCGGATTTTGTGATAAAATATCATTTTCCGACTCTTCAAAAAAGTAGGTCACCTTATTTGGAATTATTTGAAGAAATAGCGATAAAAACTCAAAAACTCACCATGGAATGGCTTAGAGTAGGATTTGTTCATGGTGTTTTAAATACGGATAATATGTCTATTCTTGGACAAACAATTGATTATGGTCCCTTTGGTTTTTTAGATCATTTTGACCCCAACTGGACTCCAAACACTTCTGATTTTGATCAAAAAAGGTATCGCTTTTCTTCTCAAATTTCTATCGGACTTTGGAATTTGTATCAACTTGCTAATGCGCTTTATCCAATTATTGAAGACTCCAAAGAATTAGAAAGAATTCTTAAAGATTATCAAAATACCGCTCATAAAAATTATCTTACTGTAATGCTTAAAAAATTGGGTTTAAATATAGATCCTCAATTAGACGATTTTGTGTGGAAACTTGAAGAGAATATGACTAAAACTCCCGTAGATTACACGATATTTTTTAGAAATTTAAGCCAATTTGATGAAGAAAATCCGCACAAATGGTTTGATATTATAAAAGATAGTTTGTATCAAGAACTAGAAACCAATCAGCTTTTATCTTGGGAAAAATGGTTTCACTCTTATGCCTCAGAATTAAAAAATCAAGGGAATTCTAGACTTCGTAGAAAAGAAGAAATGGATCAAGTGAATCCTAAATATATCCTCAGAAATTACATGGCTGATGCATGTATTTCTGCGGCTGAAAAGGGGGATTTTTCACTTTTTAATGAGTTTTATTTACTGCTCCAAAATCCTTATGAAGAACAATTTGAATATGAAAAATGGTTTAAAAGAAATCCGTTCTGGACTAAGGAAAACCCGAATTCATCAACGTTATCTTGTAGTTCTTGATGAGATTTTCATCTCGTCTTCTCTTGAAACAATTGCATTATAGATTCCTATTAATATAAGAAAAAGCATCATACCTTTACTTTTCATTAATAAAGACTCTGTAAGAAAAAACAAACTAAAAGCAAACACTGTAAAAATCATATAATAATGCCTTCTCTGCACACTCTTTATTAGTGTGATGAACAAAAGTGTTATCAGAACCATAAATTGAAAAATTCCACCACTCAAAAGTGTTTCAAAATACTGGTTGTGCTGGTTAAAGTTTGAATGAATAAATTTTTGACCATCATAAATACCGTGCTTATCCAGCCCTATTTTTTTCATATAGGCACGTCTAACAGGTAATGCATTAGAAGACCCTATTCCAAAAACCCAAGCATCTTGCTCATGAAGCACTCCAATAGCTAAATGATTCAACAACAAACGAATATCAGAGGAATTATAGTGAATATCTTGATCATAATGATCTTTAAATTTTCCTGTGGTATCCACTTGCAACATTTGTTTAAATCGATCCGTTTCTGAAATCTTAAAAGCGAAAAACACGCCCAAAATACTCAATACAACAGCAATTCCCATTTTTCTTTTTAGACTTGTCTTATACTTGATTATAAAACGAACTAACTGAATCGCAAATCCTACAGAAATCATTATAATTGAGAGCCTAGACTGTGGCAAAATAATGGCTATGAGCAAAATAGAAACAACAACTATTTTTGGGTAAACCTTGAAATCTCGCTCTAAGATTTTTTCAGAATAAAGAACATAATAAATTAAGCAAACCGCGGCAAAAGAAAAAGAGGTATAATGGTACCGAATATGCTTAGGAAACTTATAATACTGATTAAAAACAGAAGTTTCTTTTCCCGTCCAATCAATTTGAAAAGTGTGAATAACTAAACTATAAATAATCAGTAATAAAAACCCAATGAGATAATAGTCTATAATTTTTCGAACCGTTTTTCTGCTAAAATGAAGCCCATAAAAAGCAACAGGCAACAGCACAAAGGGCAATAAAAAAAAGAGTTCTTTCCTCCATAATGGCAGATTTGTAGAATAGAAATAACTATATAAAAATGGTAAATAATACAAAATCATCAGAATACTCACAATCTGATTTTTCCATTTCCATTTTTGATTCCAAAACTCCTTTCTTGAAAGAGTGAAAAGCAACAGAATCATCAAAACAAACGTTGAGATGGATTCTTTTAAAAGTAAAGAAAGAAAGAGTACTCCAAATAGTACTTCTCGGATTTGATTAAATGTATATTTTCCTCTTAAAAAATGCTTCATATAGCCCGCTATCTATCATAAAAAAAAAGGATTCTCTTATTCTGTTGGAGAATCCTTTTTATCTATCATTGGTTGTTTCCGAAATCTTATTTCTTGAATGGCAGAACCACTTCAATTTTTACATCTGGCCAAAGTTTTGTAACTCCGTCAGCACCTTTATGCAAATCCTTACAAACGTTATTTAATGCTGTTACAGCATCATCAGCTTTCCAGTCTGATAAATTCATGATTCCCTTTACAGAATAAGCGTTATTGGTCATTAGACGATATTCCATTGCTAAAGTTCTAGAGACATCATTCATTTGAATAGAAAGACTCAATTGACCATTTTTATCGGTTCCCTTTACCTCAGAAACAAAACCTTTAATGACCGAAGTTTTTGCCATTTTTCCAAAAAAGTGTTGTACCAATTTTTTATCTCGATCCGCACTATTAGAAAATACACTACTGATATTGATATCAAAACGAGCATTCTCTAAAGCATCTTTAAACGTAGCACCATAAAGCTTGCTATCTGTTTTCACATCTTTAAATGTTCCAGAAACTCCTACTCTTTCAGTGAATTTATAGGCGGTCCATTTTACAGAAACTTCTTCTTTAGAAAAATTCAAAGTTTCTACTTTCTTCTCCTTTTTCACTTCTTCTTTGTTTTTTTGAGAATCTGAGCTACAAGCTACAATTCCAAAAATAAGTACTGCAAAAAGTACAATTCTTTTTAATAACATCTTCAGGTTGTTTTTATGTTTATTATTATCCGTAAAATTATAAAAAAAGAAAAACTAATCATTAGCCCTTCCTTAAAAAATTGTAAAGTATCTTTGATTTGATTAAATTATACCATTTCTCATCTTTCTTTTTATGGGAAATATAATAGCATACATGGTTAAATCCTATTTAGAATTTTTCTTTTGTAAATGCCGAAATCGGTATATGTGAGTAATTTTAGCAAAAAAATGGTTTTAAGTTCTTATTTTTATGATTTTCAATATTAAAACATTTATTTTCTTCTGTTGTTTTTTCGTGTACAATCATCTATCTGCACAAAATTTTGGAGGTTTTGGTACCAAGAATACTTGGCAATTTATAGAGAGTAAACATACCCGTGTTATCTATAATCCTGGAATGGAAAATCAGGCTCGAAGAATTTTACACCTATCCACTTTGCTTGCCGAAAAAAAATCTCGCTCTGTATATGTCCATGACAAAAAAATAGACATCCTTTTACACAATAAAACCACCACTGCAAACGGATATGTAGGACTTGCACCATGGCGATCAGCTTTTTTTGCTACTCCTCCCGAAAATTTCTCAAATCTCGGAAGTGTCAATTGGCTTGATGCACTAACGATACACGAATATCGTCATCATCAACAATTTATGAATTCTTTAGAAGGTATTACTAAAATAGCAAAACTCATTTTTGGAGATATAGGACATGCAGCATTCAGTAATTTGGCATTACCCAACTGGTATTTTGAAGGAGATGCCGTAATTATGGAAACAGCATTAACAAAAGGAGGACGAGGAAGAAATCCGTATTTTTTTCAATTATTAAAGGCAAATTACCTTGATCATAAAACATTTGAATACCATGAATTGAGAAATTCATCTTTTGTAGAAAAAAGGATGAATCATTATACCTTGGGATATCTTATGCAAAGCTATATCAGGAAAACCTATGGAAACGACATCATGAAAAAAGTTGTAGCCCAAGCCAATTCTTTTGACACACCTTTTCATACTTTCAAAAATTCCTTACAAGACTATACAGGTAAAACTACCAAGGAAATTTACAAGCTTGCTCTAAATGATTTTAATACAAAATACCAAAATCATCTTAACCGTGGGGAATTCAAAAATTACTCATCAATTTCGCCAAAACAAACAGCGAACGAATCCTACTATTATCCTCAATTTTCTATTGATGGCGAAAAGGTATTTGCAATAAAAACCTCTTATAACGACCTAGAAACATTGGTTTCCATAAAAAACGGAATTGAGCAGAAAATTTGCTCTGTGGGACGAAATTCAAGTAAAAATTTTCATGAAAACAACGGTGCTTTTGTCTGGACAGCCTTTAGCAATAATACCTTTGAGTACAACCATGATTATAAAAATATTTACCTTTTCAAAGATAATAAAAAGCAAAAAATCACCCATAAAGGTAAATTTCATTCACCGCAAATCACAAAAGATCATCTGTGGATTTATGCCTTATCTTTTGATGAACAAAATAATTCTTCTATCCATAAAATATCGGTAAAAAATGGAGAAAAGAATACCGTAAAAGTATTCCCGAAAGAAGAATATATTGCACAAATGACCCTTAGAGAACATCATAACGAAATATTTTATATCAAAAGAAAAAATCAAAAACTGGCTGTATTTCGATATGATTTATCGAAAGGAATTGAATTACAATTATGCCCTTGGACGCATCATATTATTGATAATTTGAGAGTCTTTCAGGATAAAATATTGCTGAGCTCTTCGCTGGGTGGTGATCAAAATATTTTCTTTATTCCTACAGATCGTTTTTCCGAAAATTCCTATAAGTTAACCCAAGCAAAAATTGGAGCATATCAGCCAGATGTATATCACAATCAGCTCATTTTTACGCAAACCAACAGCAATGGATTTGAAATCCAATCCACTAATTTAAAAAGCCAGTATTTAAAGCCAATTTCTGTAAAGGAAAACAGTACACTAAAAAACTTTCCTGAAGCAAATTTCCAATTAGAAGGTGGTGATATTTTAGATCATTTTGAAGAACCTAAAAACTCACCAATAGCTAAAAAATACCGATCTGGAATTTCAAAAATCAAGCTACATAGTCGATATTTTGATTTAAGAAATAACAAAATAGAATTGGTTTTTGATGGACGTGACATTCTCAATGAAAACAAAGTTCAACTCCGTGCAGGATGGAATCGGGAGTTTAATTTACCCTATTTTGGTTTTGATTACCATTTTAAAAGAAATTTCTTAAAATCAGTTCATTTGAGTTTTAATGCTCGATGGTTAAGGAGTTCAAACAATATTGTTTTCAATGAAACAGATCTTGCTTTAAAATATCCATTGGTGCTTTTAGGAACAGAAAAAAATGCACACTATTTCGTCAAAATTGAACCTAGAGTTCGAGTTTTTTCAAGATTTAGAAGATTTTTTGAAAAAATTCCTATGGGAACTCAAAACAAATACGATGCAGGCTTAAAACTGGATTCATATTGGATAAGAAGACCGACGATTCAACAAATCATTCCAAAATTTGGTGTTAGACAATTTAGCGATTTCTACTCGAGTGATCAAGCACTGTATTCAAAAACAACACTCTATTTCCCTGGTATTACAAAAAATCATGGAATTCAGATGGAGTATCAGTTTCAAAAAATGTTTGACTTTACAGGTGTATTTGCAAATTTCTATTTTTCGAACCCTAAAGGCTATATACTCAAAAGTGACCTTGAGGAAGGACACGCCTTTAAATTTGCTTATCGTTTCCCTCTTTCTTATCCCGATTTTGGCTATGGAGATATTGGTTATTTCAAGAGAATTAGCGCTTCAGTTTTTTATGATTTTTCCAATGAAAAAAGAAAAGACAAATTTTATACTTTTAATTCTATAGGAGCGGGAATATTTTTTGACAAACAGATGCTAAATTTAATACCTTTGAAGCTCGGTTTAGAGTTTGCTTATTTACTAAATACGGATCCTCTAGATAAAAATAGAAAGTTTGCCATTATTCCCACAATTAACTTAAATTTTTAAGACTAAATTGTCTCTATGAAACAAATTGAAAAAATTCCCAATTGGTTATTGATTCTGTTGAGCGTTGTTCTCTATTATGCAATCTGGATTCCCTTGCACTGGTCTCTACTGGGTTTTATAGTCTTTTTACCTTATCTAATTCTTTTAAACCGATGGGCAGAAAAAGGTAGAAAATCATGGAAAGTTTATGGTACCACTTTTCTCATCTATTTACTCCCTGCACTCTGGACAAACTCTTGGATAAGCAATGCTCATTGGTCTGGAACAGTTGCTTCGGCATTTTTTCTCACACTATTACTGAGTATTCCTTTCTCTCTTTTCTATCGTTATAACAGAAAAAAGAAAGTGAAATATGGTGGTTTTGTTTTTGTCCTCTCTATGGTAGGACTAGAATATTTACAAAACAATTGGGATTTCACTTGGCATTGGAATAACCTTGGAAATGCACTTTCCAATTTTCCAAAACTGATCCAGTTTTATGAATTCACAGGATATTCTGGAGGAACATTTTGGATGCTAGCCACCACAATACTTATTTTCCTATGGTTAAAAGGTCATAACCGTGTAAAAATCATCCTGGCTTTAGTATTGATGAATGGAGTATTTGTGAGCTTAAATTTTCAAGATTCCGTGAAATATGATTCAAGTGATTCAAAATTGAATGTCATTATTCATCAACCAAATTATGATGCCTATCAAGAGAAATTTTCTACTCCTATGGTTTTTCAGATTGATGCATTCTTTAAAGATTTTAAATCCTTAGATACCATCAGCCCTCAACTCATTGTTTTCCCAGAAACTTTTTTGAAAGAAGAAATAAATGAAAACGAAATTGATTCAAATCCATTTATCAACTATATACAGAAAAAACTTCCGAAAAACGCAACTGTTTTGATGGGAGCAAATAGTTATCATAGCGTTAACCCAAAAACCACCTTGGACCCTTTTACTGTTAGAAATTCTCATTCAAAAGGTTTTCATAGAAAATTTAACACAGCAATTCTTTTTAATAAAGAAAAAGTATTTGGTTTGTATCATAAATCAAAATTGGTAGCTGGTGTAGAAACCGCACCACATCCTGAGCTTCTTAGTGTTATCCTGAAAGGTTTTAATGTAGACCTAGGAGGCGTTTCGGGTGCTTTAGGCAAAGATGCTCAACCAAAAAATCTTTCCACAGAGACCTTTAACCTTTCTCCCATTATTTGTTTTGAATCAACCTTTTCTGAATATATCGGAGAATTCACAAAACAAGGAAGTCAGTTAATTACTGTAATTACCAATGATGACTGGTGGGGAAATAGTGCAGGACATAAACAACACTTAGCTTTATCAAAAATAAGAGCGATAGAAAACAACAAAACAATCATTCGTTCTGCAAACACGGGAATTTCAGCCATTATTTCTAATAAAGGAGAAATAATCCAATTCTTAGGATATAAAGAACGAGGAAATATTTCAGGAAAAATTGCGTTACAAGCATCACCTAGTTTTTATGCCAAAAATGGTAACTTAGTAGCTCGTATCAGTTTGTTTGTACTGGTTTTACTAATTTTACAGCTTGAAGTTGTACTCATCAGAAAAATATCATAATATGAAAAAAGTTAGCTTGAGTCTATTGACATTATCTTTCATTGCTTTATTTTCTTTAGAATCCTGTTCTAAAAATGAAGTTTTTGATCAACAAGAATTCACATTTAATATCCAAGCAACTGCAAATGGAAAAGTGGTTCAAGTAGATGAAGTTCATGACATTGCTAATGATGATTTTAAATTCAAAATTTTCAAATTCTATGTATCCAATATTGTACTCAAATCAGGAAATGAATCGGATACGCTAAAAAATGTGGCTTTAATTGACCTATCAAAACCTGAATCATGGTCTTTCTCAAAGCAATTAGCAAGAAAAAAATATACACAGATTGAATTTTTGCTTGGTCTAGATTCACAAGTAAACAAAACAGACCCTACTGATGTGGAAGCGGAATCGCCTTTGCATTCAATTACTGGAATGCACTGGAGCTGGGCAACCCTTTACAGATTTGCACTGATAGAAGGTAAATACGGAGAAAAAGGACAAACATTAAGTGAAGATTTTGCTTGGCATACAGGAAAATCCCCATTACTAAGAAAAGTAAGTTTTGCTATTCCCTCAAAATACTATTCACAAAAAGAGGTTAACCTAAATTTTAACCTCAACCTCAATAATTTAACAAAAAATCTTTCCTTACCCGAGGAAAAAATCACTCATACTACGCCACAAAACATTAATATTGCACACAAAATTGCGGATAATATCCAAAGCAATGTTTTTTTAACAAACAACTAAGACGGTATTGAAAGTTATAGGAATATCTGGAATAAGTGGATCTGGTAAATCTAGGCTCACAAATTCTTTAGCAAAACATTACGGTGGTCGAATCCTTGTGATTCATCAAGACAATTTTTATCATGATCAAAGTGATAAGATATTTGAAAAGAGAATTACAACTAATTATGACGAACCTGATGCCATAGAGTTTTCTTTATTTACTAGTAAAGTAAAGGAGATAATTAATGGAAAAGAAACAGAAATCCCCATTTATGATTTTGCGAAGCATACCCGTTCTGAGAAAAAAGTGGTGGTAAAACCTACGGATATTCTACTGTTAGAGGGAACCATGATTTTCACTCAGAAAGATCTCACAGATTTGATGGATATCAAAGTTTTTGTTCATACACCTATGGATATCGCCATTGTTAGGAGAATCACCAGAGATATTGAAGAAAGAGACCGCACAGCATCAGACATTCGAGATCAATACTTTAAAACAGTTAGAAAAGGGATGTATCAATACTCTATTTCTTACAAAGGAGAGGCTGATTTTATTGTTTCTGGGGAAAAAGATGTTTTGGATTACAAAGATTTTGTTTGTTCCATTATCGAAATGTAATTCAATCATTAAATTTTTGTAGATTGAGCCAAATTTTATTTTAAAAATTCAATGGACGCTCAACTTACCATTATTCTCATTGTTGCTTATTTTGCCCTACTTATTGGAATTTCTTATTTAACAGGAAAAGATACCTCCAACGAAACTTTTTTCACAGGAAAGAGATCTTCACCTTGGTATATTGTCACCTTTGGGATGATTGGAGCTTCGTTAAGCGGTGTTACATTTGTGTCTGTACCGGGCTGGGTGGAAGCAGATGGTTTTGCTTACCTGCAAATGTGTTTAGGATATGTAGCTGGTTATATAGTTATTAGCCAATTATTACTTCCTGTTTATTACAAATACAATTTAACCTCCATTTACCAATTTCTAGGTGAAAGATTTGGATCCAATGCACATAAAATTGGTTCTTTTTATTTTATCATTAGTCGTTTGATCGGTGCTTCATTTCGTTTGTATTTGGTTGCCAATATTTTTCAAAAATACATTGCCTCAGAATTTGGCATTTCTTTCTCTGTTACCGTATTAATTACCATTATCCTAATATGGCTATACACCTTTAGATCAGGAATTAAAACCATTGTATGGACTGATACACTCCAAACCTCTTTTATGCTTTTAGCAGTAGGAATCAGTGTCTATTTATTATTAGAAAAACAAGGTTTGAGTTTTGCAGATAGCTGGTATATTCTAGGTGATGAATCTTTGAATAAAATCTTTTTTTGGGAAGACTGGGCTAGTAAAAATCACTTTGTAAAACAGTTTATTTCTGGAATGTTTATTACCATTGCCATGACGGGACTAGACCAAGATATGATGCAAAAAAACCTGACTTGTAAAAGTCTAAAAGAAGCTCAAAAGAATATGCTAACCTTTGGGATTATACTGGTTTTTGTTAATTTCTTGTTTTTATATTTTGGAGGAATTCTCACCGTTTTCTCGGATACCCATGGAATGAATTTACACAACGATGCCTTATTCCCTGGTATAGCCATGAGTGGAAAACTAGGAGCGATAGTTGCCACAAGTTTTGTATTGGGACTTATTGCTTCAGCTTACTCGAGTGCCGACTCGGCTTTGGCTTCTCTTACCACAGTTTTCTGTGTAGATTTTCTTAAAACAAAAGAAGTTAAAAAAAGAACTCGAACAATTGTACATATCGGTTTTAGCATTTTACTTTTTATAATTATCATTAACTTCAAAAACTTTGTAAGTCCTAATATAATCTCAAGCCTTTTTAAAGCCGCAGGATATACGTATGGCCCTCTTTTGGGTTTATTTTTCTTTGCACTTTGGAGCAATAGAAGCTTGCGGAAAGATCTAGTAATACCCATAACAATCCTATCACCAATTCTTACATTTATTCTTCAATATTATCTAAAAGAGTATTATAAGTTTGATCTAGGCTTTACCCTACTTCCAATAAATGGTGCATTGAATTATCTAGGTTTGTTCCTCATTTCGAAACCTGAAAAAGAAAAAACGACTTAATACCATTTACGGTGTTACTTTACTCACTACTATAATCCCCCTTTTGAATAGCTTGTCCCGATTTTCGGGAGGGGAAGGGAGATATTACATCAAGTAAATACACCCGAAAAAGAAGCTAAAACTTTGGCAAATTAACACCGTAAACAGTATAAGAATTCTTATCGGTAAATTCACACCACAAATGGTATAATTTGCCAATTTATAGGCTTTTTACCTTTTTGAATGAGAAAGTCATTCACTTTACTGAAGTGTTTGTTTCCAAACCAATACCCTCTATTTGCACTCAAAGGAGAAGGATGCCCAGAAGTGAGTATCAAATGCTTTGAAGAATCTATCAATTTTGCCTTCTTTTTTGCAAAACCACCCCAAAGTAGGAATACCACGTCTTCTTTTTCTTCGCTAATTTTTTTGATAACAGCATCGGTAAATTTTTGCCAACCTAATTTTGAATGAGAAGCCGCCTCACCTGCACGCACAGTTAAAGTAGCATTTAGGAGTAATACACCTTCTTTTGCCCAAGCACTTATATCACCATGTTCAGGATAATCGAATCCTAAGTCTTTTGAGATTTCTTTGTAAATATTCACTAAGGAAGGAGGGATTGCAACATCCTCATGAACAGAAAAACACAATCCATTGGCTTGCTTGGGTCCATGATAAGGATCTTGCCCAATAATGACCACCTTGCACTGATCAAAAGTACATAAATCAAAGGCTCTAAAAATGTCACTTCCTTTTGGGTAAACCGTATAATTATGGTATTCCTCTTTGATTTTATCTACTAATTCAATAAAATATTCTTTTTTAAACTCTTCTCCGATTTGAGTTCGCCATGAATTCTCTATCTTTACATCCATTGTTTTAGATTGTTTTAAGTAAAAGTACCAAAATATGAAAAGCTTTTGGCCGTATTTTCTCCTTTTTATATTTCTTTTTTCTATTCCAGTTTGTGGTCAAGAGAGCAAAAAAAGAACCCAAAAAGAAAAACCAAAATTAAATTTTGACCTTCAATACAAAAAAGCTCTTGTACCTTGTGCACTCATGACTTTGGGCTTTACATCATGGGTAACAAACACTGATATAAAAATACACAAATGGAAAAAAAGAACATTTGGAGATTTCACTTTTAAATCAGATGATTATTCTCAATTTGCTCCTATGGCAGGTGTGTTTGCCGTAAATGCCCTTGGAGGAAAAACGGAGCATGATGTATGGAACAAGTCTATGCTTTCTTTAAAAAGTACCGTACTCTCTCTTGGAGTTATGGCAGCCATGAAAAGCATCATTAATAGAGACCGACCAATTGCTTCAAAGCCTTCATTTCCTTCAGGACATACGACTATGGCTTTTGTTTCTGCTGAGGTTTTTCGTCAAGAACTTAAAAATCATTATCCAATATTATCCTACACAGGATACTTACTTGCTATAAAAACAGGAATCTTTAGAATTCTAAATGACAAACATTGGGCTTCGGATGTTTTATTTGGTGCAGGTTTAGGTATTTTGGGAACAAGAATTATCTATGCAACCCATCAAAACAGATGGGGAAAATGGTTTCGCTTAAATAGAAAACGAAAAAATGAGCAATCCAGTAAAGTAAGCTTTCATTTTGTCCCCGATTTTTTTAACAAAGGCTTTCTTTTAAGTATGACTTTTTAGGGTTCTTATGTTAATCAGATAATTTTTTGGATTATACTTATGAATACATTACTTTTTGGCAAGGAATAAATATCTATACAAAATTCCTCCTCTTGCAAACATCCAAAATAAAAATGCGATCCAAATTGCGTGGAAACCTAAATCATAGTATCTCAAGGTAATCAATAGCGGCAAGAAAACAAAAAATGTGGCAATTAATAAGGTATTTCTTAGTTCCTTTCCTTTCCCCATTCCTTTTCCCATTCCATCCAAGGAGAAAGTAAATGCATTAAGGAATTGTAATAAGATTAAATACATAGACACCGAAACAAAGAAATTAATTACTTCTGATTTTTCTGAGAAATTTTGAGCAATCCAATCATCAAAAAAGAAGATACTACTTGAGGTAATAAGCCCAAGAAGAAAAGAGAGTTTTACAATCCGTTTCCAAAGTGGATGATGCATATCTTCTCTATTGAGTGCAATAAGTTTTCCTGAAATGGCATTGGCAGCATTGGCGTACCCATCAATAAAAAAGCAGGTAAAAAGCCAAATATTAAGCATAATGGTATGTGTGGCAAGTGTCAAGTCTCCTTCTGAAGCAGCATAACGATTTGTAAGATAGATAACAATATTTAGTGCCAAAGTTCTGATAAAAAGATTGAGAGAAAAAAGCAATAAACGCTTAAGCTCTGGATGAAATGGTAACTGCAATTTCCATCTAAAATCTGTTTTCATATATAAAAACCACAAAGCAGAAAAGAACATAAATAATTGAGCTATCAAACTTGCCCAAGCCGCACCCTCTATATGCATAGCAGGGATAATATCGCCTAATCCATGAATCAAAAAGATATTAAGAATTAAATTCAGAACCCCTCCAGAAATAGAGATAATCATTGCCCAAAGCGTATTTTGTAAACCTCGAAATACACCAAACATTGAAAAAGTAAGCAAGGTTATAGGAATTCCAAAAGCTCTAATCTGATAATAAGACACCGAATAATCAAGGGTTTTTCCTCCCAAATTATAGAGTTCAAAAAGCTGATTTGCAAAGGGTATTGTAAACATCAGTATTAGAAAACATACCACTAAATTTACCAAGACCAACTGTGGAAATAGTTTCTTTGCATGAATACTCTTTTCAGGATTTGAATACTGAGACACCGTAGTAGAAATAGCCGTTTTGGCTTGTGCTAATATCCAAATAATGGCAGAAATAAAAGAACCTACAACACCCACCGCTCCTAAAACTTCTACTGGATCTTGCTCTACTTGACCTATAATTGCTAAATCTGTAAGAGAAAGAAAGGGTTCGGCAATTCCTGCAAATATTGCGGGAATTGCTAGTTTATTGATATTTTTAAAACCGATCAGCTGTTCAACCTTCTCCATATCTTCAAAAATACACCGACTATACCGATGTGTAAATTAATTCTGATTACTTGCTAAAATTTATCTTTGCCGAATGATGTTCAATTCCCCTCCCGAAATGTCGGGACAAGCTCTTGGAAGGGACTTATACCGTGAGTAAACGAACACCATAAATTTTATTAAAACAAAAAACCACCTCAAATAAGGTGGTCTTAATTATTCAAACAAACTTGTAGTTTTTACAAATGTGCTTTGATTTTTGCTTCTAAAGCTGATTTTGATGCTGCTCCTACTTGTTTATCTACAATTTCTCCATTTTTGAAGATAAGAATTGTTGGGATATTTCTAATACCATATTCTGCAGCAATATCTCCTTGCTCATCAACGTTTACTTTTCCGATAGAGGCAACATCTGCCATTTCCGTACTTAGCTCATCGATGATAGGTCCTACCATTCTACATGGTCCACACCATACTGCCCAGAAATCCACTACGGCAACTTTATCAGTTTTTAATACTTCTGTCTCGAAATTATCTTTTGTAAATTCTAAAGCCATTTTCTATTTTGTTTTTTTGTTTGTGTTAATACTTACATTCGACTTTTATCAAATGTCAATCCAAATATATTCTTTTTCCTCAAATTCACATTTGAAACTTAGAGATTTCCATCGATTCTTAATCTAAAAATTAGTTAACCTTCACGATAAGCTTCTCAATATCTTTTAGTTCCTTTATAATTTCTGAATTAATTTCTACCTTAGTATTCTGTGACAAGAGTTTCAGAGTCTTTTTAGATTCACTGTCAAAAATGTTTAGAAAAAGACGTTTAGTCCCTGGATATTGCTCACAAACACTGCCAATTTGACTGATGAGTGTTTCATCTACATCGCCAGCACGCATAATGATATTAAGTTCATGAAATTGTTTCTCAAAAACTTCACTTAAATAACAACCCGACATAAAATGAATTTCTAGTTCGTCTTGATTAAATCTTCTTGGCTGAAATTTTATCTTAAAACTCACAAAAGCACCTACGGTTAAAAATGGTCTCAATAAAGCATATTGCTGATTAAAAACAAGAAATTTTTTCGAACCAGAATAATCCTCCATAATAAATATTCCGAATGGATCACCTTTTCTGGTTATTTTCTCTTGAAATTCAACTACCTGACCTGCAATTACTTTTTGTTGATTTGAGAGTTTTTGAATTTGCTTTTGTCTTTCATAAACCGCCGCTTTCATCAGCTCCTCTTTTTCCTTAGGGTCATCGGTTTCGATCTCTTTATCATCTATTTCTATATCAAAATCAAGATCAGCTAATCGGGTAGTGTTTGTATGAGCTATTTCCTCTTTAAAGATATCTAATGGGTGAGCAGAAATATAGATTCCCACCACCTCTTTTTCTCTTTTGAGTGATTCAATCTTATTGGGTAATTCTACCTGAGGAATGGCAGGATTACTAATGCTAAATTCTTCAGAGTTTCCAAACAAATCTGGTGGACGGTTTAAATGCTCCTTGTACTTCTGTCCAAACCTAACGATCTCATTGAGATAAGTATCTCCTTTGATATTTACTTCGTGAAAAAATGTTCCTCTATGTGTTTCTTTAAAACTATCAAAAGCTCCAGCTAGTACAAGGTTTTCAATCGTTTTTTTGTTTACGGCTCTCAAGTCTATTCTTTTTACAAAATCGAATATTTCTTGAAAATTCCCACCATTATTTCGCTCTTCTACAATGGCTTTAACGGCTGCCTCCCCTACTCCTTTTATGGCACTCATTCCAAAACGAATTTCCCCCTGTTCGTTTACCATAAAAGTATCTATAGATTCATTGATATCTGGACTCAAAACTTTCATTCCCATTCTTTTACACTCTTCCATCAAAAAAGTTACTTTCTTGATATTATTGGAATTATGTGTAAGAACTGCCGCCATAAACTCGGCAGGATAATTGGCTTTTAAATACCCAGTATGGTAGGCTACATAACTATAACACGTAGCGTGAGATTTGTTGAATGCATAAGCTGCAAAAGCTTCCCAGTCATTCCACACTTTGAGTAAGGTTTCTTTGTCGTGTCCTCGCTCTTGCCCACCTTCAAGGAATTTTGGTCTGAGTTGCTCTAGAAGTGCAAAAACTTTCTTACCCATTGCTTTACGCAAAGTATCGGCATCACCTTTTGAAAAACCAGCCAACTTTTGCGAAAGCAACATTACCTGCTCTTGGTAAACCGTAATTCCATAAGTCTCTTCCAGATACTCCTCCATTCCTTCGAGATCGTAAGTAATTTCTGAAAGTCCGTGTTTACGCTTTACAAACTCTGGAATATACTCCATAGGACCAGGACGATACAAGGCATTCATGGCAATTAGATCCTCAAAACGAGTAGGCTTTAAAGATCGAAGATGTTGTTGCATTCCTTCAGATTCAAACTGAAAAGTACCATTGGTTTCTCCTCTTTGATACAGTTCATAAGTCACTTTATCATCTAAAGGAATTTTATCTGGATCAATTTCTATTCCATGCCTAAGTTTTATAATCCTACAAGCTTCTTTAATAATGGTGAGGGTTTTAAGACCCAAGAAATCCATTTTTAGTAGCCCAGCGGATTCTACGACGGCATTGTCATACTGGGTCAGGTAGATATTTTCCATTTTCCCACGAGTAACGGGAACAAAATTGGTAATATCATCTGGAGTAATAATTACCCCACAAGCATGCACTCCTGTATTTCTTAAAGATCCTTCAACAATTTCAGCTTGCTTGAGTACATCCGATATTTTTGAAGGAGTGTCTTTTAATTCTAATAATCTTTTTACATTGACAAAATCATCTCCCTTGAATTTATCTTCCAAGGTTTTTTCATCCATTTTGGCAATTTTCTTGAGCTTAGCTCCGTCTGGGATTAATTTGGCATATTCATTTGTTTCCACCAATGGATATTCTAGCACCCTTGCGGTATCTCTAAAAGCCGATTTAGCAGCCAAACTTCCATAAGTAATAATTTGTGCTACTTGACTTGCCCCATATTTATCAATTACCCATTGGATAATACGATCTCTACCTTCATCATCAAAATCGATATCGATATCGGGCATGGAAACACGATCAGGATTTAGGAAACGCTCAAAAAGTAGATCATACCGTATTGGATCTACATTGGTAATCCCAATACAATATGCCACCGCAGAACCTGCCGCAGAACCACGCCCTGGACCCACGGAAACTCCCATATTTCTGGCTTCTCGTGTAAAATCCTGTACAATAAGAAAATATCCTGGATAACCTGTATTTTCTATGGTTGCAAGTTCAAAATCTAAACGTTCTGCTATTTCTTCTGTAATTTCTCCATACCGTTCCTTGGCTCCTTCATAGGTCAGATGTCTTAAAAAAGCATTTTCCCCTCTTTTTCCGCCATCTTCCTCATCTTCGGGAGCGATGAATTCTTCTGGGATATCAAAATTTGGAAGTAGAATATCTCTTTTCAGTTTATAAAAAGAGCATTTATCAATAAATTCTTGAATATTGAGAATCGCTTCGGGAATATCCACAAAAAGCTCCTTCATTTCTTCGGGAGATTTCATATAATATTCTTTGGATTCTAATCCGTATCTAAAATTCCGCCCTTTACCTATTGGTGTACTTTGATAGTTCCCATCTTTGATACACAAAAGAATATCATGGGCATTATGTTGCTGTTTATAGGTGTAAAAAGTATCGTTTGTAGCAAGTAGTTTTAGTTGATGTTTTTTTGCTAAGTCCTGAATAATTTTATTGGCTACATTTTCTTCATCGAGTCCATGACGGTTAATTTCCACATATAAATCATCGCCAAACTGTTCTTTCCACCAAAGCAATTCTTTTTCTGCATTTTCTACCCCTTCATTTAAAATCATTTGGTAAAGAAACCCATACAAACCACCTGTGAGAACCATGAGGTCTTCTTTGTATTCAAGGATTAGTTCTTTATCGACTCTTGGAACATAATAAAATCCATTTACCTGAGAATAAGAACTTAGCTTACTCAAATTTGTAAATCCATTGGCATTTTTTGCATAAAGACTTACAGATATTCCATTGTCTTTAAAGGATTTGTCCAGATGGTTTTTACACACATTGAACTCAGAACCAATGATTGGAGTTAGTTCGGGCTGAAAATACGTCTCTCCTGCTTCCTCAGCCTCTTTTATTTTCTTTTTTATTGCCGCATTTTCTTTTGTAATAGCTCCCACAAAATTAAATGCTGCCATGAGATTTCCTCTATCGGTCATGGCAATGGCTCTTTGTTTATTTTTTGAAGCATACGCCACTAAATCGCCCACTTGTGTGGTAGATTGGAGCACAGAAAACTGAGTGTGTGTGTGTAGGTGGGTAAATTCGGCTTCCGCCAATAACACTCTATTGGCATCTAAATCTATATCTTTTAATTCGGTCTCTTCTTCAGGTTTGGTCTCCTCATCGGTTTCCAAATCATCGGGCGCATAGGGCTGAATATTTAAGCCTATTAGCTCAAAAGGGTTGGGGTTGAGTTCCTGAAAATTCTGAAATTCTTCTTCTGTCAGGTGAGCCATTTCGGCACTAACTACTCCTAAACGCAAGAGTTCTAGAAAACATCTTGCTGTGGCTTCCACATCGGCAGAGGCATTGTGTGCTTCATTAAATCCTTCTTGGAATAATTTTGTGTGAAGTTCTGTAAGGGTAGGCCATTTAAATTTCCCTCCTTTCCCACCGGGAATTGCACAATAATCTACCGAAACATTTTTGGTATCAATCGTTTTTCTTTCCAGAAGTTCTGTATCATGAGATTTACGGTAATACTCACAACCCATAATATTGTTATCAAAAACAATATTATGCCCAATGATAAATTCACTGGTGCTAACTGCTTTGTTGAATTCTTCCAATACATACTCCAAAGACATTCCTTGTCTTTGGGCTCGTTCTGTAGAAATTCCGTGGATTTTTTCGGCATTAAACGGAATGGTAAATCCTTCTGGCTTTACAATAAAATTCTGAACATCTACCAGTTTTCCTTCCTTGTCATGGATCTGCCAAGCTATTTGAACCAGCCTTGGCCAGTTCTCTGTGTTGGTAATGGGAGCATTAAAATCCTTTGGTAAACCTGTAGTTTCCGTATCAAATATTAAATACATATTTCTTTGCCGATTTTGGGAATTTCAAAGATAAGTTTTTTTAAAAGGGATTATAAGATCTGTTGATAAGTTTTGTTTTTGAAGCTGTATAATATCTGATATAAATAATACCGATTACTTGCTAAAATCACCCACTTATACCGATTATTTGTTAAATAATCACTTACTTCACTTCGTTCGTAATTGATTTTTACCAATATATCGGCATTAGACAAAAAGGTGAAGTCCAATTTCACTGCGTTCATAACTGGCTTTTAGCAATGTATCGGCATTATACCCATGAGTAAATTAACACCATAAATGGTATAATTTGAGTGATTTGTGTTTATTTCCCTTTGTTTCTCTTAATCAAATTGTTTTTTTTGTACCTTGTCTCATGATAATCATAGATATAAATAAAACTATTCATAGAGCTAATTCACACATAGACACAATATCAATACATTACTAAAAGTCAATTATGAACGCAGAAGAAACTGAAAAGAATTTCATTAAAAATTTTATCATTAAAGAACGAAGAGAGCGAAGTCTTTGGACATTGAATAATAAAAAGAAAAGAACTAACTTTATAGATAAATTCAATCACAACTGGAATGAAATGATTGCTGAAAGAAACCTGACTGAATTGAATACAAAATCGGACTTTGAGACTTATGTGAAAATTAAGTCTGAATTAAAACTTAAAGATTCTGACTTGTACTACGTGATTTCATATAGTGAATTTGACAGACAATTCATAGAGATGAAAAAGGCATTTGATGTAATTCAAAAAAGTGGATTTGCTGGACTTATAGTGTGTCAAAACAGAAAAAAATATTATAAAGACTGAACAGGAAATTGGAGCACCTGCAAAATTTATCGGAATTAAATAAAGCCAGCGTCAATAACTAAATTTTAGAATTACTCGCAGAGCATAATCCAAAACCCTGTTATTCCAAAATAAAGAAAGCTGCATAGAAATTATTCTAAAAAGTCGAATATTATTTGAGCGCATGAAGAGGAATGCAAAGAAAAATTGAAAAGTGAAAAACTCAGAACTCATATTAGTTAAAACAAGATTAACAATGCTATTCACTGAAAAAGGTGGACGTAAAACTGGATTCATTTCTGGATTAAGACCTAATCATGTCTTTGAATATCATAATGATGGAATTTTGAGAACCTATGTTGGGGATATTATATTTGAAGAACAAGAACTCATTTTGCCTGGAGAAGTAAAAGAAGTATTTGTTAGATTTATTGATTGTCTATCTATCCATGAATATCTTCAAGTAGGTCGAAAATGGTGGATACATGAAGGGGCTCAATGTACCGGAGAAGCAGAAATCTTAGAAATAATACTACCTACAATAATTTAATCTTAGCATTACCCACGGAGCGAAATCTAAAAACATAACAAACCTCTAGATTCACTTTCAAAACCTGTATTTCTGGAGTTATTTTGTTTTTGATTATTGACAAGAAAAAGCACAAACTTACTTAGGCGTGTAAATACACTTATGTTATTTAATAGATTGTTTATTAGACTATTGTGTATAATGTGAGAATTCAGCTAAAATTTTAATAAATCGTATCTTTACGAAATGAAATCAGAAATAATAAAATCATTATCAAATAATTTTGAAGACCATTAATAAACTACTGAAAATGGAATTGGATTTTGGTTTGCAAGAGATATACAACACCTATTAGGGTACTCTGAATGGAGAATTTTAATGAAAGTAATCATGAAAGCTAGAACCTCTTGTGAAACAACTGGAAATGATGTTTTAGACCATTTTGTTGACATCAACAAAATGGTTAAACTTAACTCAGGAAGTGAAAGAGAAACTGAAGACAGACAAAACAAAGATGAACGAAAAAATAAGTCACTATCTAAACGAAATTGAAAAAGCCAAAAATGTAGAAATCTTATTGGCTTGTGAAACTGGCTCAAGAGCTTGGGGTTTTCCATCTCCCGATAGTGATTTTGACATTAGAATTATATACCAGCACAAAAAAGATTGGTATTTATCATTAAATGAACAAAAAGACAGTATTGACTTGATGTTTGAAAATAATGAGATTGATATAACAGGTTGGGACTTAAAAAAATCCTTAAAACTCTTACAGAAATCAAATGCCCCACTTTTAGAACGGATTCAATCTCCAATAATCTATAAAAAGGATCATGAGTTCTTAGAGGAAATAAAAGTTATTGCACAAAATCAATATTCAAGAATTGCCACCATGCATCATTATTTGAGTATGGCTAAAAAATTTATTGAAGAATTGAAAGAAAATGAAGAATATAAACTCAAAAGATTCTTCTATATATTACGTTCAGCAACAGCGTGTAAATGGATTTTAGAAAAAGATGAAATGCCTCCAATCGAATTTATGAAAATGATTAATAACCTCGCTATTGACCCTATTTTAGTGAAACGTATAAACGAACTTATAGAATTAAAATCTACTAAAAGCGAGAGTTATTACCATCATGGAGAACCCAAACTTTTGAGCTTTATTGAAACTTGTATAAACGAAGCAGAAGAGAATCGTTTAAAATTACCTTCTTCTAAAGGAAAAATTGAAGAACTGAACCAATTTTTCATTAAAACACTCTCCAAATGACAATTAAAGATTTAAAAGATAAAAATCTTATCATTTTAGAATGTATAAGTGGCAGTAAGGCTTATGGCTTAGACACTCCAACTTCAGATACAGATATAAAAGGTGTTTTTATACTTCCGAAAGAAAAATACTATGGTTTGGACTATATTCCACAAATTAGTAATTCCACAAACGACATTGTTTATTATGAATTTGGTCGTTTTATGGAGTTATTATCTGTCAACAACCCTAATATACTAGAGTTGCTGAACACGCCAAAAGAGTCGGTTTTAATTAAACATCCAATATTTAAAGAAATTGACCCAGACTTCATTCTCTCTAAACTTTGTAAAAACACTTTCGGAAAATTTGCAGTTTCTCAAATAAAAAAAGCTAAAGGATTAAAAAAGAAAATTGTAAACCCTGTAAGTAAAGAACGTAAAAGTGTTCTTGCGTTCTGCTACGTCAACCATAATCAAGGTTCGATTTCACTATCCAAATACTTAGAAAAAAATAACCTAAAACAAGAAAATTGTGGATTAGTGAATGTTGCAAACATGAAAGATATTTATGCTCTTTTTCACGGAGAAAAACTTGGTTATAAAGGAATAATTCAGGACAAAAATTCAAATGATATTTCTCTAAGTTCAATTCCTAAAGAAGAAAAAGAAATTGGTCTTCTTTTTTTTAATAAAGAGGGTTATTCTAAATATTGTAAAGAATACAAAGAGTACTGGGATTGGGTAGAAAATAGAAACGAAGAACGGTATCAAAACACAAAAAGTCACGGAAAGAACTACGACTCAAAAAATATGATGCATACGTTTAGACTTTTAGAAATGGCTGTAGAGATCGCTAAAGAGAAAAATGTAAATGTGAAAAGACCTAATAGAGATTATTTACTTGATATAAAAACTGGGAAATTTGAATATGAAGATTTGGTAAACAAGGCAAATCAATTACAAAAAGAAATGGAAATTGCATTTGAAAAATCTGATCTAATGGAAAAACCAAACAGAGAAATGATTAATAATTTAACTTTTAGGCTAAGAGAAAAATTGTACAACGAATAAAAAGGAAAAACAAATCCTTATTTTAATAATTTGTACCTTTTAAAAAAGGAATTATGGACTTTCAAAAATTGAATTAGTTAATTTACTCTGATGATTTCACTACTTAAATGAAAAACAAGTTGGAAGTTCCTAACGAAAGAGATTTAGTTGATTTCAACCGATTATCATGATAAAGGCTAAAGATTTTGCTACGGAAATCACAGTATATAACACAAAAGAAAAAAGATTAAAAAACTAGAAAGAAGGGTAAATTCAGAACCAAAAAAACTTGGAAAAAACCCTGATAAACTGAAATAGATAAAACACTAACGTATTCAAAAACAAAAATGTATTTTTTTTTAATGTTTTTGCTTTTGGATATGTAATCTTCAAAATGATGAGAGAATTGACTGAAATAGAATTTAGAAGAACTTTTGGTAATGGAATGACAGATATTACTCAAATGGAAATTGATGAACCGATTAATATTTGGAACTATGTAAAAAAATTGATTGAATTTGAAAGTGGGACCATTGACAATTTTGTGTTCGAGAAGGAACTTGTTGAGAAAGTATATCGGAATGATTTGAAAACATATGACCATATATTACTTCCAACAAACACCCAAAATGTATTTATGACGATAATTGTTGACTTGAAAACTAAATTGATTTTCGGACATAAACTTTTAGATTTAAACAAAATGTATGGAGAATAACCAATGCTTAATTGGATTTTTAAAGAAATAAAACTAATTTTTTGAGAAATGTCAAACGAAAAATTCAAACTTCCAAACCCAGAGCTTGAAGGAGAAATTTATTACTTGACCGAACAAGAAGGCGGACGAAAAAGCAATATCCATACTGGTTACCGTGGACAGTTTTTCTATGACAACAAAAACTGGGATGCATCTCAAGAATTTATTGATAAAGAAGTATGTAAGCCGGGAGAAATGATAAATGTTCGACTACAAACTACCAGTCCTGATCTTCACGCTGGTCAATTTTTTATCGGAAAATCATTTGAAATTAGAGAAGGTGCAAAGACAGTTGGTTTTGGAAAAATCACGAAAATCCTAAAACAAAATTTCAAATATTGGGATCCGAGTAGTTTTGTTTTTAATCTAACGAAAGAAATCGAACCTTATGACAATCAAAATCTTGATGCTTTTATCGAAAACATCCATTATGGATTGGATTTTATTAGGAAAAAAGGAAAATTAAAATTCACAAAATCTATTTCCAACAAAAATCAAATGTTAACAATTGAGTGTATAATTAAAGATAAAAACATCTCAGCTAGACCCCTTATTGATGAAATTTGTTCAAGTTGGCGTAATGAAATTGAATTAAAAAATTCGCTCTACAAAATTGATATAAAACACGTTGACAATAGGTTTCAATTTAAATTAGTGTTTGCCACTTGGCAAGAAAACTATTTGACAGGAAAGATAATTATTGATACCATTATGAAATACTGACAAACACTTTAAAAACATCTACATCATCGAACTCCTTATAACTAATATAAAACCTTGTTAATGAAAAATAAATGAAAGAACAAATAACAGTTGACAAAGCAATAAAAAGAGGTCATTTAATAGTGAATATCCCCGTATTTATCACGATTATCAGCTGTCCTGCTTTGGCTTTATATTTCAAAAAAAAGTACCTCATTCCTGATTGGGGAATTGGAGTAGCTTTTCTTATTGGATTTTTATTTGCATGGTTAGTATGGAGTTTCATGATCACCAAATGGAGAATTTGGGCATTTGAAAATGTCAGAAACGTTCACGAATTAAAGAAAAAAGCAATCCAAGAAAAATTGATTTGGAATGATGGAAATATTTTCGAAAAAACAGAAATTAGAAATACCGAAGATACGAGTAAACTAAAAAAAATCGAAAAGAAATTTGAGCAAGAAGATGAATATAAAGAAGACTATTCTCTTCCGGCTAAAATGGAAATTCACAACTCGAAAACATATAATTATTTTGAACTCGGAGTTTCAATTTTTATCATTGGAATTGGACTTTATTTTTTCACTACAAGAGAAATCAATCATTATATTTTAGGTGGAATTACAACTATTTTTGGACTTTATGGTACAATAAATAAATTAAGAAAAGTTCTTGATTCTAAACCAATAATAGTAGTTGACTCAAAAGGAATTCAAACTAAAAATGTAGAATTCAAAAAATGGAAAAATATTGAAAAAGAAGAAGTTGCCCTAATTGATTATGGGAAACTCACTAGATCCTATCTAATCTATTTCTACGATAAAAATAAAATTGAAAAAATAGAAATTGGCTCTCTTAATGTAACTCATGGAGAATTAGAAAACATAATAAGGACATACAGAATAAGAAATAATAAAACTTCACTAAATTGAATAACCATTTTTTTAAAGCTAACAAACTATGAAGAAGAATGATTAACGAAAACTCAAATAATACCATTTATGGTATTAATTTACGCATAGGTATAATGCCGATACATTGTGTGAGTATTGAACAAGTAGACGATATAATTTTTATAAATCAATCGGCATGTTCAAAATCAAAAAATGAAGCTAACACTTCATAATGTGGCATTCAAAAAAATGAAAAAAATACTACTGCAATTCTCAATCCTAGGACTTTTACTGAGTCAATCTTGCTCAAATAGAAATGATAAATTGTTTAGCGCATTTGACGAACTTCATTATATCATTCTTTATAAAAAAGGGAATGAATTTGAAATACTATATAATGGATTTAATATTGCTGTAGGAACATACACCCTAAAAAGCGACACAATTCTATTACCTACAAGGAAGACCAGTTCGAAGAATTTGATCCAAATAAAAAATTGACTCGTCAAATCCTAATTGACAAAAAATCAAAAAGCGTAAAATCAATTGATAACAAAATGAAATTCTGTGCGAATATCACAATTGATAAAAGAAAAAATGACTAAAAACCATTACTTGTGTTTCAATAACATTTTCAAATCAACATGGATTTTCCGACAGATTTATAATAAAAGTCAAGCATAGTTTCCGGGCATTTTTATGAAGTACGTAAACTCATTTAAGCACTTTCAAATTATTCGGTTAGACAAATTCCTGATCATACAACCGAAATTTTACGCATAGTGCAAAAAATCAATTCATTGGTAGGGCAAATCTTTTGAATTCATTAGATTTGGATAAACATATATATGAGGCATCCACATTTACAAGAGTGTGATATATGGCTTTTGTGCCTCAAACTTATAAAATGACAAAGTAGTCTAATTGGACTACTTTTTGTATATTTGCTTTAGGAATAAAAAAAGGGAAATATTCTTCTTTAAAAACTACTTTGAAGATTTTTACGAAAATCAGACAGATAAAGTAAAAAAGAAAATCATTTGGACTTTGAAAATCATTGAAGAACTTGACCGAATTCCCGAAATTTATTTTAAACATCTGAAAAACACTACAGGACTTTACGAAATTCGGATTCAAGTAGGAAGCAATATTTTCAGAATTTTTTGCTTTTTTGATTTAGACAATTTAGTAGTTATCGGACATGGATTTCAAAAAAAAACTCAAAAAACACCAAAAAAACAAATCGAGAGAGCGGAACAGATCAAAAAAGAGTATTATGACAGTAAAGAATAAAAACCTAAAAAGCCTCGACCAGTTTGTAGACGAAAAAATTGGTCAGAGAGGAACGAAAAAACGTGAAGAATTTGAATCAGATTATGATGCTTTCAAACTTGGAATTTTAATTAAACAAGCAAGAGAAGAAAAAGGACTTACGCAAGAACAACTCGCTGAATTAGCTGGAACTAATAAGTCCTATATCTCAAAATTAGAAAGAAATTTAAAAGATATCCGATTTTCTACATTGCAAAGAATTATTAACGAAGGTTTAGGTGGACATTTAGATATTTCTATCCGTTTTAAATAAATGTACAAAAGCACAATAACTAAACTTTTGAATTCTTTACAGAGCAAAGGTTAAAAACCATAGACCTAACCAAATTTTCTTCTTCGTTTTTTGGCTGTAACATTGGTATCAATTTGAGTTAAAAAAGTCGGACAAGAATTATGAAAACTAAAATAAGTAAACACAAATCAAGAGAATATTTTAATCTTGGGTACAAGTTAGCTTTTGAATCTAAGAGAAAGAGTAAAGATTGGAAAACAATCTTTGATTTGTGGCTCCTATCAGGAAACTCTGGATATAAACGAGCGCAATATTATGTTGGAGTTTGTTATGATAATGGTTGGGGTGTCGCTAAAAATACTCGACTTGCATTTGATTGGTATCTAAAAGCAGCGAATCAAGGTCATAGAGATAGTCAATACAACATTGGTTTTTTTTATTACAATGGAGAGCTAGTAAAGCAAGATTATCAAAAAGCGGTCTACTGGTATACGCTAGGAGCTGCTCAAGGACACTTTGATTCTTTACGAGATTTAGCTTATTGTTACTTTTATGGAGAAGGTGTAGAAATTGATATGGTAAAAGCAGTTGAGCTCTATAAAAAAGCAGCAAAACATAATGATGAAAAAGCCTTACTGAATTTGGGCTTGTGCTACAAATATGGCGATGGTGTTAACCAATCAAATCGATGGGCTAAATACTACTTTGAAAAGGCTGAACAAAATGGAAATAACAGAGCAAAAAGAGAATTAAAAGACTTAAAATAAAGACACTAATATAGATTTCAAAAACTTACACACACACGGGAGCATATCCTCAAAAAACATTAGAAAAGAAAGCCCTAAAGAGAACCGCAACTAAAAAAGCTAAAAAAACGTTTTTAGAGAAACTCAATACATAACAACGTATAATAACCTTTACTATTAACTCTTTGTTTAGACAAAGAAATTTTAATCTTGTTTTGATGTTAATTTTAGCACATACATAATATTGTTTTTATCTAATTGTAAAAAAACACCAACAATCATTTAACCTTAGAATTCGATTTTTGGAATGTTCAAACAAACAATTAGAAAAAATGAAAAAACCTTTATCACTTCTTGCGGTAAGTGCTATTCTCCTTAGTGGAATGGCAGATGCCCAAACTATTTTCCCAGAGTCAATAGATCCAAATTATTCTTCAAACACCTTACTAATGCCACCTTCTCCATTGAGTACTCAAGTACTATTTATAGGAGGAGTTGATAAAGTACAGACAGTAGATTCAAATGGAAATCCAAACGGAGATGCAGTAGCAAAACAATGGCATGATTTCATCGGTTTTACACCAGATAATTCTGGAAACAGCATGGGGTGGGTATCTATCAACCACGAAAGAGTTTCTATGGATGACAAAATTGGTGACGGTGGAGGAATGACTGTTTTTAAAGTAAAAAGATCTGGTGATTCTTTGGCAGTAGTACCACAAACTTTAACAGATGGTAGATCTGGTGATTTCTTCAATGTAGATTTTGTAAACACCGTGGGTGAAACAGGAATGAACTGTGGTGGAATCGTAGGACCTGATGGTAGAATATGGACTGCCGAAGAATGGGGTAGAAAATCCAATGCTCATATCTATTATGACGGACAGGGTATACGTGATACTTCAGATTATACTATTTCTAACAGCGGAATTTCTTTTGCTGATGGACAATCTGTTGAGCGTTACAAAAACCTAAACTATATGGTAGAAATTGACCCAAAAGAAGCCGTTGCAATTAGAAAACAATACAACTGGGGACGTTGGGATTTTGAAGGTGGAGCCATCTTGAGTGATAACAAAACTGTGTTCCTAGGAGTAGATGCTACACCGTCATTCTTTATGAAATTTGTAGCCACTACAGCAGGTGACTTCACAAAAGGAGACCTTTTTCTATATAAAGAAGATGCCGCAAATAAATGGATAAAAATTAATAATAATTCTATGAATGATATCTTTAGTATCAAACAACAAGGAGTTGATGCAAAAGCAACCATGTATAATAGAATTGAATGGGTACAGGCAGACGAAAACTCTAATGCCATCTACTTTACAGAAACAGGAAGAGACCACCCAGCAAGTCGTTGGAAAGATGAATTTGCAGAAGGTGCAAAATTTGCAAATCACCATGTTTTGAGAGCAGCACAACAAGGTACAACACCAGACTCTTCACTCTATGCTGATTACTACGGACGTGTGATGAAATTAGACCTTACAAACAATAAAATGGGTGTTTACTTAGCTGCAGGACCAGAATACAATATGGATTCAGTTCCTTCAAACCTATATCCAGACAAGCATCTTTCAAATCCTGATGGATTGCATATTATGAAAAAAGACGATAAGTCTTATATGTTTATCTGTGAAGACTTAAACGGTTCTTCTTATGGACGTGTACCAGAGGACATCGCTTCAGGAAGAACTTGTGAAATGTGGTTCTTAGACATGGCTATTGCCAACCCAACTGTAGATGACTTGATCCGTATAACAGCAACTCCTACAGGTGCAGAAATCACTGGAGCAATGTCAACTCCTGACGGAAAAACTTTATTGGTAAATTCTCAACACCCATCAGCAGACAATCCTTATCCTTATAACAATTCTTTAACTATTGCTATTAATGGATGGGAAGATTTCTTGGTAGGAATAGAGGAAAACGACTTGGAAGAAAAGACCTTCGGTTTTTACCCAAATCCCGCTTCAAGAAATATCGAATTATCAGAAATCATGGATATCGCTATCTACGACGCTCTTGGAAACAGAGTAAGAGTGTATAGAAACGTAAAATCTATTGATGTTTCTGCGTTCGCAAAAGGAGCATATTATATTCAAGCAAATAATGGAACAACACAAAAATTGATTATTCAATAGTTCTATATATTTTCACTAGAAAGCCACTGTTTTTATCAAAACAGTGGCTTTCGTTTATTCCCAAAAATTTTACAAACATCAATTTAACGATATGAAAACGTGGTTACTTTCCATTTTTATTTTTCCTTTTGTACTCTTTTTTACTCATGAAAAAGAACCGTCCTACCCTATTGCTACAAACGCTAAAAAGCAAAACTTCCATAGCCAATTATCACAATTTACACAGGATGAAATCACCAAGCTATCGTTTGCACTTAAAGAATGGAAAAAACATCCCACAGACTTCAAAAAATATCAACTTGCCCGAAAACACCTTAAAAGACTGGAAACCCTTTGGGCTTTTGTAGATGCAGAACAATATAATGCAAAAGTAAATGCCGCTCCCCTCTTAAAACCCGAAAAAGGCGTAGTAGATTTTGCCTTTTTATACCCACAAGGTTTTCAAGTGATTGATGAAATTTTGGCAGAAGAAAACCCTTCAGAAATAGCAATAAAAAAACAAATATCTTTAATAGAAAAAGAGACCAAAAACTTTTCTATTACCATAAAAAGAAGCTATTTAAACCAGCGAGTTTTTATGGAATCTATGACAATGGCGGTAAATAGATGGTATAATTTCGGGCTTTCTAATTTTGACACCCCAGGAACTCCATCAGAAATTACAGACGCAAAAGAAATGGTTCTTGCTTGGCAAGAGATGAATAAAGAATTTCTTTATCCTATTTTAAAAAAACATCAAAAAAGCAATATCATCAAGGAGTACGAAAAACATTTTGACCAACTTCTGCATGCTATCAATCAACCATCAATCAACTACCTTTCCCTATTGAGAGAAGGCGTACTTCCTTTACAAAAACTGATAAAAGATACCCAAGAATCATTGGGAATCGAGTTTAAGAACGAAGTTTCGGACCGTGTTTTATCCTACAACCCCAAAGCTGATCATTTTTTCGCAGAAGATTTTTTAAACGCCAATTACTTTAGTGGAATGCACCCCGATGAACACCATCAAGAAATGGTAAAACTGGGGAAACTTTTATTCAATGACCCCATACTTTCTGCCAATAACCAAAGAGCTTGTGCCTCTTGTCATCATACAAACAAAGCCTTTGCAGATGGGATGACAACCAGTGTGAAATTTGGGAAAGATGGATTTATCAAAAGAAATGCCCCAGGACTCATCAATGCTATTTTTGCAGAAAAGTATTTTTATGATTTAAGAGCCGAAAACTTAGTAGCACAAATAGACCATGTGGTAACAAATCCTCATGAATTCAATACAAATTTTGGAGCCATTGAAGAAAAACTCAACCAAAGCGACGAATACAAAAAACGATTTCAAAACACCTTTCCTTCTCACAAAAAAAGTATCAGCAAATACAGTGTTTCAAAAGCCATAAACAGCTACCTCCACACCCTAAAAAGCTTCAATTCGCCCTTTGATCAATACGTCAGAAAAGAAAAACAAGAACTCCCAGAATCTGCAAAAAGAGGCTTCAATCTCTTTATGAACAAAGGACAATGTGCCACCTGCCATTTTGCCCCACTCTACTCAGGACTCGTACCACCGTTTTATACAGAATCTGAAAGCGAAGTACTAGGTGTATGGAACCAATACGACACCCTAAACCCTACTCTAGACGAAGACCTAGGAAGATGGAATAACAAGGTTGTAAGAGACAAAATGCACTTTTACAAAAACTCATTTAAAACACTCACAATAAGAAACATAAAAGAAACCGCACCCTATATGCACCACGGAGCATTTACCAGCCTAGAAGAAGTTCTAGACTTCTATAACCGTGGCGGAGGACAAGGCGTAGGACTCAATGTGGAGCATCAAACTTTAGCACCAGACAAGCTAAACCTCAGTCCCACAGAAATAAAAGACCTGATCTCCTTTATGAACCAATTATCTGATAATCCCTTTATCAATCAAACAAAAGAAACACTCCCAAAATTCAAAAATCCTGAATGGAATAAGCGAGTGTATGGAGGCGAATACTAGTTTTTTTTGAGCAGAAATCCGCTTTCTGCTCAATACCGATTACTTGTTCAAAACTCACTTACTTCACTTTATTTATAAGTGAGTTTTAACTATGCATCGGCATCGGACAAAAAGTAAAAGCCAAAAAAAACAATAAGTATTTATTCTTGTTCTCTCTTCTGGATTAGAATGTTTTTTGTACCTTAGTCTCATAATATTCAAAAATATAAATAGTACCTCTAGATTCACTTCCAAAACCTATATTTACTGGGCTTTTTGTGTTTTTGATTATGACAATTAAGTATAGACCTTGGAAACTGTTTTTCTTTTCACCGAGAGGAATGAGTGATTTGAAATCATCTCAAATGTCTCTTCCAAAACAGAATGAACAATTACTTTTTGATGAATTTGTTTTAGATCATCAGAAAATTGAATAAAAAAACGAACTAAAATATATGTAAATGAGATTTTTCCTATTGCACATACTAATTAAAGATTTGTCATTTATGTTTTTTTATTTCTTGCTAATGAAATATAATATAACAAACGAATCTGTATTAATTCAAGCATTAAAAAATCATCCAACTGTTTCTGAATGGAGTATTTGGAGTATTATACAAGGTTCCATTTTCTACAACTTAACGACTTTAATTTTTAGTTTAATAACCTATTTTCCTATTTTTTATATTTTCAAAAAAATTATAATTTGATCTCGTACATTAAGATTATTAATAACAGGCTTTTTTCTAACAATGACTACACCAATATATTATTGGTCTTTAATGAATTGGAATCATAATGATTACTATCTTCCAATTGCTGAATTCATTGCTTGGATTTTATGTTTTATTTTATCAACTGGTGTTTATTATCTGCTAAATTATAGATCTCATATAAAAATTCACTTTGCGAATTGAAAATTTTCATTGATTAGTATCACACTAAATAACTAAGTCTCCAAATTACTCAAAGAACAAAGCTTGCACTAGGTAATCTGTCCTAAAAGCAATCAGTATTAACAAAATACGTTTCCAAAAAACATCAAAAGACTTTTGAGCAATCAAAGGTCTTTTTTTGTGTCGTAATTTTGACTTTCTTAAAAGAAGATGCTTTCTTCATTCCACGTATTTTTGATAAATCTACCGTGAATCAGATTGTGTTCAAATACAAGTTTTGTGTTGCTCCCAATACCGATCTTGCTCAAAAAGCCGCGGTTCTAATTGGCTTAGCTGGACAATTCTATATGGTAATTCTTACAAGTATTATTATTGGGAAATTTATTGGCAAAAAAGATTAAAAATCACCAGCCAAATCAAAATGATTTTATAGAAAAACTACACGAATTATCTAAAAACAACCCCATTAATAACAAATAACCACTACTTATCAAACAGATAGCTATCGCTATTGACAATAGTGTCCTCTTCAATTCACAAACTTCTTAAAGTAAGCAAAATTCATTTTCCGATACTTTATAAAAAAAAAAGTACCTTTATAAAATGGAGACTTAAACCTTAATAGATTTGAGCAAAAGAGTCCTTCACAATTGAAAGAATGAAGACTTGTTCTATCACTCAAAATCTAACAATTAAACAATCGTAATACTGCTTACAAAAAATGACAATTAAAAAAATTCATATCATTCTACTTACGATCTTTGCTTTGACAATATTTCAAGGTGAAATAATAGCTTGTAGCATGTATAAAATAACTGTTGACGGAAAAACAATGGTTGGCTGTAATCACGATGCTTGGTTGATTACTCCCAAAATATGGTTTGAGAATGCTAAAAATAAAAATGAGTATGGAACCGTCTTTACAGGATCAAGAGAAATTTCTCCTACAAGGACAACTCCACAATCAGGAATGAACACCGTTGGTCTTGTATTTTCACGATTAGCCTCATATCACCCGCTACAAAAAAATCCATTTGCAAACAGACAAAAAATAACAAATGAAGCTGACTACTTATCAGAGATACTTCATAAGTGTGCAACTGTAGGAGCGGTTAAGAAACATATTGAACAATATGACCATAGCCTCTTTTTGAATGATGTTTTTATATATGTTGACAGCTTAGGCGACTATTTAATTGTTGAACCTTATAACCTTATAGATGGGAAAGACTCTAATTATGTTTTGGCGAATTTTTGTCCCTCTAGAACGAATAATGAGCAAGCACGGCAAATGGAAAGATACCGGAACGGGGAAGATTTTTTAAAAACTCATAAAGCAATCGCTTCCGTAGATTTTTGTACTGCACTTTCAGGCTCTATGTCTGTTTGTAGAAACAGAAAAGGAGACGGAACATTAATCACTTCTATTTTTGATACCAAAAAGCAAATAGTGAACGTGTACTTTTATCACAACTTTGATACCTCTATACAGTATAATTTAACAAATGAATTATCAAAAGGAGACTATGTTCTCAATCTTTCTGAAATATTCCCAAAGAATCGTGAATTTGAAGAACTTGTGAACTTTAAAACTCCTTCCAATACAATTGCTCTTAGAATTTCTATGGTATTGATTGCGGGTTTATTAGCGCTTATTTCTTTTGCTTTGTTTATTGTACAAATACGAAAAAAGAGAAACAGCTCACTTTCTACAAAATCTGTCATTTTGTTTATAACTTTAAACATACTACTCATTGTATATATGGCAGTTCTAATTACAAATAAAAGCATTTTCTATTTTGATGTTCCCTTTAAACATCATCATTCAAATTTAATAAGTGCTACTTCCTACACACCTTTTTTACTTTTGTTATTATTCATTCCCATTACATCTTATACAAGAAATAGATTAACATCAGATAAAACAAAACTCTGGTTTAAAACTATTTTAGTCTTAAATAATATCATATACTTCCTTCTCGTTTTAGGATTTGGATATTGGGGCTTATATAACTTTTGGAATTAGGAAAAAAATGGAACCTTTCAAAATTCATTTTCCGATACTTTATAAAAAAAAAGTACCTTTATAAAATGGAGACTTAACCGCCATTTTTTTGAGTGATTTAGGGCAATATTCTAAAGAATGAAAAATATTCTTCACACAAAAACCCCTTTATAACCCTAGTGTAGTTAATTTGAAAAAGGCTAAAAAGCACAAATAATAAAACACACAAAACCAGAGTTTTATTTACAATCAAAAGAAAATGATGAAAAAGAAAAAAGTCAAACTGATTGCTAGAATATTACTACTTACGGGTACGCTGGTCTCCTTGTTTTTTGTGCCATGGATTTTGGTGAAAGCATGGATTTTACCACTACCAAATTCGATTCAAGAACAAGTAGAAGAAGCCATTGGACATGGATTTGATGGAATGATCGTTTACGTAGATCAAGCAGGGAAACCACCAGCATTTTTCACTGGTGGATGGAAGGATAGACAAAAAAAAATACCTACCGATCCAAATGCCTTGTTCAAAATTGCCAGTATTAGTAAATTATATACTGCCGTAGCGGCTACTAAATTGGTCAATGAAAAACGCTTATCTTTTGATAAAACTCTTACCGATTATCTTCCAGAACTTAGAGATAGGATTGAAAATGCTGAAGAAATTACCTTGAGAATGATGATTCAGCACCGATCTGGTATTCCAAATTTCACAGATAATCCTGCATATTGGGAAAACGAACAGGAGAACGGAAAAAAACCCTTGGATTTTGCACTCGATCTACCTGCCAGCTTTAAACCTAACCGAGGATATGAGTATTCAAACACAAATTATTTATTGCTTCGCAGGATTATGGATCTTACTTTAGGATATAACCACCATCTTTATATCAAAGAAAAAATATTGGTTCCTCTAAAACTAAAGAACACTTTTTTTTCGATCACTGAAGTTGATTTAGAAAATGTTATGAGTGGATACTACGTGGGTTTTGAAGAAGATTTTAAAGCTCGTGAATATGGAATGCTTGCCACAGCAAAAGATGTTGCTGTATTTTTACGTGCCTTAAATGATGGTTCTGTATTTCACAATGGAGAACAGGAAATCTATCCCTACGTTTACAACCATGGAGGTTTAGTTGTTGGTTATCAAAGTTTAGCAGAATATCACAAAGAGATAGATGCTGTTGTTGTTCAATTCATCAACACCACAGATTTTACGGGTTATGAATGGAATTTATCTGAAATTACCATAAACAGAATTGTAAAAATCCTAAAAAAGAATGAGCTGTAATTTTCTTGGATCTCTTATTGTCAAATAGAAAAGTAGCTTTTATTGGACTTGTAGACTAAATTATTTATGATAAATTTAGAAATGTATTTAAACAAAGTACTCATGCTGTATCTTTAGAATAAAAAAATATTGAAGTAAAGAAATGGAGACAAACACTAATAAATTCAACATAGTTGGGTTAGTTTTATTGATTTTGTTATTAAAACTGCTCATCATGCCCTTTTCACAAACTGTGGATGCTGATGCCGTTACTCGGATTTTTCTATCATTAGATTGGATAGAAAATCCAACATGGATCTCTGAAAGTGTTTGGGGTCCTTTACATTTTTATTTAAACGGATTAGCATTAGCGATATGGAAAAACCCAGTTTACACACCCAAAATCCTTAATATCATATTAAGTACATTTTCCTTAATTCCATTTTATTATTTTACAAAAAGAGAATTTAATAATAATGGAGCGTTAATTACAACAATTTTCCTAGCACTTTCACCTATTTTATTTCGCAACAGCTTCTTTGGATTATCAGAAACACCCTATTTATTTTTTTTAGTCTTAGCTATGAATTGGTTATCTAAATGGATAAAGGAAAGAAAAACATTATTCCTCATTTTATCTGGAATAGCCATCACAATTGCTTCTGGAATTCGCTATGAGGCTTGGATGATTATGGCTATTTGGGGAGTTTTTGTTTTGGTAAAATATGATTTTAAAAACGCTTTCATTTTTAGTGTGTTCGCCTTAATATTTCCATTTATTTGGATGATGCAAAGTTATTTAAACACAGGAAATCCATTCTCTGGAATAGAAGGTAACTTCAAGTGGACTATGGATGTTATGGATAATAACGCGAATCTCAATTTTGAATCTTATTTGAGACGTATATGGTATTTTCCTTTTATTTGGGTTATCTCTGTTGGACCTCCACTTGCCTTTATTTTACTAAAAGATCATTTTCAATTTAAAAAATTCAATAATGCTAAATTTTATTCCAATATTTGGTTCATAACACTCATTATTGTTTTCGTATTTATCATTATTAATTCATTAAAAGGAACTCTATTATTGCATGCTCGCTTTGTTGGCTCAATACTTATCTTTAGTTTGCCTTTTGCAGCCAACTTCTTTAGGGAGAACACTATTAAAACAAGAAAACTGTCTGTTTTATTTATATCACTTTCTGTAGGCTTATCCTTTTTCTATAATATTTCTAATGTAAAACCAATACCCCGATTAGAAAACCAAAATGCAAAGGAAATTGCAAAGAAAATCACCAAATACAAAGGAAATTCCACCTCACTTTACATCGATGATTGGGGATGGGATAATACTTATTATATTGGATTAAATTCTGGAGTTCACCATAAGAATATTAGCTTTATCAACCAGTATTCTCAGGATTCTGAAATTATTAAAAAATTAAAACAATCCATACAATTTAATGGCAACAGATTACTCCTACTATCCAATGCTTCTCAGTCAGAAAAAATTTTAACTATCAATTACTCAAAGAATACCATCCAATTTAACAGTAAGGTTCATTCATTTGAGATTTTGTCAAAAAATCAAAACGTCACTTTGATTAAAATTATTGAAAATCAACATCTCTAAAGTTAATTTGATAGACAAATATGAAGGGCAATGTACAAATTCAATATGCCGATAGAAATAAATTAGATTTTGAAGATTATGGAATTGTTAGTCTTGAAAAAATCATAAATATTTTTAATGAATTTAACTGGGGGCAGCAATATGAAATTATGAATCAAAGGAGCTTAAAAAAATTAACATCCTCAATTCCAACATTCATAATATCAAAAGAGAAAGACATTGAATCCTTATTCATCTATGGTATAAAAGAAGGATGTTTTGAAATAATATATCAAAAAAAAGATAAAATTGGTACGGCTATCATCACCAATGACGTTACTCTAAACAAGGGATTTTCTCCTCATGATTATATAGTCGATTTTTTCAAGGGAAACCTAAAAGCGACGATCAAACTGGAAGATCAACCTATTTTACAAGACGAGATTGAGCTTGGAAATTATAGTCTCAAAAAGTATTTAATCTATCTTGTAATTCTTCTTTTTCCGTTGGGAATCGTATTATTTTCTCAAGGAAATTTTGAGAACAGTAGTGCAATTATTCGAATACTCATTTATGGAACTTTAGGAACAATAATCCTCTTGATACCTTTTTTTGTAATCCTGTTTCAATATTTTTCTAAACCAAAATTATTGAAATCAAAATACTCTTTTACAGACAAAACTCTAGTTCTCTATTATTCTAAAAAAGAAAAAATCATTGAAACTAAAAATATTGAACAATGTGTTTTCGTTTATTCCACCAATCACAGGTTACCTTGGTCTTCTTGCTCAAACGTAGTAATTACCTTAAAAAATAAAGAGCAACATTTCTTAACAAGTTTAACATTCAGCCATAGAGAACTCTCAAGTTTGTTAGAACTATTAAATGTTAATTACTTTTATTTTGATAAACCTATTCAAACAATAAACAAAACAATTTTCTTAGAAAAAGCCCTTCAAAACACCCCTTTGGACATAAAACTATTGAAAAAGACCTATTCTGAGTACACAGATGAAAAGCTAGATAAAGTTTTAGAGAATGCCATAAACTATCAACCTCAGGTTATTGAAATGGTAAAACAAATTAAAAAGGAAAGAAATCTTATTTAATACAAATTCCAATTACCTTTTTTATAATACTGATAAAGAGTAGGTTTAAAAATGGTATTCACCTCAATACCAGAAGTATCTACTAAAGGTTTACCGAAAGAAACTAACTGAGTAAGCGATTCTTTATTGAGCCACTTTAAATTTTCTGAAGGTTCTAGATTTACAACCTGCTTTTTTTCAAGTGGAAAATGACTTCCCACAATCCATCCCCACTCTCCTAGAGTCAGGACCTGATTGTGCATGGGCAATGTATTCCATCCGGCTGCTTTCATGGTTTTTTGGATACAATAAAAAGCCTTGGTAGCATAATAGGGCGAGCCTGCCTGAGTGATAATAAAACCATTGGCTTGTACTTTTGATTTTAGTAAACGGTAAAATTCTTTTGTGTATAACTTATTAATATCTACACTATTTGGGTCAGGCAAATCAATCATCACGATATCATAACTTTTCTTAGATTTTTCTACAAACTGGAATCCATCTTCGGCATAAGTTTTTAATCGTGAATCGTTCATGGAATTTTTATTCCACTCAATAAAAACGGGATGTTCTTTACCTAATCGAACCATTTCAGGATCTAAATCTACTAAGTCCACTGATTCTATATTTGAATATTTCCATATTTCACGCAATAAGCATCCATCTCCTCCACCCAAAATTAGAATATTTTTTGGATGACCTTGAAGCAGTAACGGTATATGTGCCATGGGTTCATGATAAAGAAATTCATCAAAAGTAGAGAGTTGCTGATTTCCGTTGATATACAATGAGTGCCAATTTTGCCACTCGGTTAGAATGATTTTTTGATATTTCGTTTGTTTACTAAAAACTATTTTGTCCTTATATTTCTTTTGTTCTCCATATTTTACGATAGGTTCTGCCAAGACAAAACCAATCATTTGAACAGAAAAAATAATAAGGTAAAGCACCCAAAGCCAGCGTTTTTTCCTCTTGGAGATATATTCATCTAATACCCGAAATAGATAAAAAGAAATCAATAAATTCAATAAACCAAGGATAAAAGGCGTGTAGGTAAGACCAAAATAGGGTAAGCCTACAAAGGCAAAAAACAAACCTCCGATAAGGCTTCCAAAATAGTCTTTTTCTAGAATACTAGAAATGTTTAATCTTAAACTTTCATAAGAATCATTGATTCTTGTGGCAAAAGGGATTTCAAGACCTATCAAAACTCCAACAAAAATGGAGAGCAAATAGATGAGAATCCAATAAACATCTCCGTAACTGTATGTGGTGTAAACGATGAGTGCAGAAAAGGAAACCAAAACAGACAAAACCAATTCTGTGATGATAAAATAAAAAATCACCTCTTTTGTAAACCACTTACTAATCCTACTCCCCAATCCCATGGAAAAGAGCATAATAGAAACAATAAGTGTAAACTGAAGAACCGCATTTCCAATAAAATAAGACGCCAGAGTAGAAAGAATATACTCGGCTACAATTCCGCTAACACCTGTAGCAAAAAGGGCAATTTTTAATGCCCTAGATTTCTGCTTTTTAGAATATTTATTTTCCAAATCCTCCTGATCGTGATCTTGTAGATGAACCTCTTGAATAACGAGAAGAGGAACGTGTTTTTCTATTATTATAATTTTTTACTGCCGATGAAGTGGCTCTTCGGGTATAATAACCCGCTCTGGCTGTTCTTTGTTCTTCACTTCGGGTTCCATGAGCATATTTCCCATTAGTACCTGCTCCGTAGAATGCTCTGTTACTAGTAGCGTGATTTTGGAAATTGTTATAATGTCCTCGACTCACACCGCTTCTTCCAGAAGATGCCAACCACATCCAGAAAAATGGACTAGTACTGGAATGTCTCCACACTCTATTATGACCTGAGGAATTGGATGATGAATGATTGTTCGTAGAATCTGGAGCAACCCACTCTCCATGTTTTTCATTTCCAACAGCCCAACCATATCCCACAGGACGAGCTACATCGGAAACGACTCCATCTTGAAAGGTTAGAATTTCCATTCCCAAATCGTTTTTATGTTTTTCGTAGAGGGCTTTACTTACATCTACCCATTCTTTATTTACCTGATGAAGAGAATCGTTCTTGAGAATCAAAATTTGATATTTATGTTGATGCACAAAATATTCTTGTGTTTCATTGATTTTCATATCATCTAAAACAATAGAGAAATTATCTCCAGAATATTTCATTTTATAATAGTCGATTCTATCGTTTTTAACTTCTTTGACTTCTTTTTCACTACTTCCACAACTACTTAAAAATAGTGCAGTAAAACTTAAAAAAAATATTAAAACCTTCTTCATCACTTTTTCTTTATTTCGTTAATGCTTATTTCTTTTCCAAAATGAGCTTCATAATCATCCTGCCCCCAATAACTGATACAAATTAGCTGATTTTCATCAGAATAAAATACAAACTCCTCAACCCTTTCTCTTCCCAAATTATTGGTTTCTGAGCTAAAAATTCCTTTATAACTTTCTTCGAGCTCATAAAACATTCCTTGGTATTCAAATTCTTTATTCTCCAAAGCTTCTTTCATTTCATCGAGACCAAGATCTATTTTTCTTGTTAAAGTAAGTTCCCACTGATCTTTTTCTTTTTCCACCTCTAGAAACATTTCATCAAATCCACTTTTTAAGGTGTATTCAACACTGTTTCCCGAAGGAATCCATTCATATCTATCTTTGGCAATAATTTCCCATTTTTCAGACATATATTTAATCTGATCACCAATTTTCCAATCATCCAATTGACTATTCTTATTTTTCCAAAACATGATCTATACAGGAGTTTTTTTGTTTAAAAATGCAGGATTACCTCTTTTAATTTCTTGAATTTCTTCTTTTTGAGATTCTAATTGTTCTTTTAACCAAGCTTTTGCTTTAAGGATCTCCACGGTTTGATTACACGTAAAAAAATCAATTGCTACAAAACCATATTCTGGCCAAGTATGCACCGCAATATGACTTTCTTCTATAACAACTACTCCACTCACCCCGATAGGAGAAAAGGCATGAATAGTAGTATTTACAATATGCAAGCCCATATATTTAGCGATTCCTTCCATAATTTCCGTTATTTTTTCTACAGAATTTATGACAGAATAAGAGCAATCATAAAAATCAATCGTTACTTGATTTCCCAAATGTTTATTCATCTTATTTTCAATAATTATGAGCTAAACTAATCAATTTATTCAATATTTGATTCGTATTACCTAAACAAACACCAATGCTCACTTAGACCACTAAGACATTCTATTTAGTTTCAATTTGCCACTGTTAAAAGAAAAATCTTATTTTTATGTATAAAATCTTCTATTTTTGTACAAATTATGATTTAGCAAAATGAAAATGAAAAAAACACTTCTTACTTTATTATTATTTATTTCATCTGCTTCTGTATTTGCTCAGAATGAGCAGTTATCCATTTTTTCTAATCTAGTCAATAGAACATGGAAAGCTGAAGGAAAATGGGAAAATGGAAAACCTTTCATCCAAGAAAGTTCTTTTGAATATGGAGCAAATGGAAAAGTTATTGTGGTAAAAACCAAAGGTATTATAGACGAAAAAACGGCTAAAGTAGGTGATAGAAACCATGGAATCAGACAATTTGAAAAAGAAAACGGAATTATACGATTTTGGGAGTTTGATTATCAAGGAAACCTTACCAAAGGAAGTGTTTTTGGACTCGGAAGAAACCTAATGTACCAATATCAATATCAAAACTTTAGAGTAACAGACCTTTGGGAATATATAGATGAGAATACTTATAAACTCACTGTTGGTTTTTATGAAAATAATAACTGGAAACAAATTTTTCTTCAAACAACCTTTAAGGCTGTAGAGAAAAAATAGTTTTTATGCTCAATAGAGGTATAAAAAAAGCGAAAATTCATTTTGAATTTCCGCTTTTTTTTATGCATGTACTTCTACAATTTCCCTCTGATGTCTCTATGTTTAGAAATCATACTTGTGGAAAAATTACAACTAGAAGCGTAAGTATTGGTACTACATTCTATCGGGAACTTGAATTCCTAATAAACTCATAGAAGATTTAATAATTTTAGCTACCGATTGACATACATTGATTCTCAAAGCCTTCAGATTTTCATCTTCTAGGCTCAAGATTGGTGAGTTTTGATAAAAATGATTAAAATTCTTCACCAAATCATAGGTATAATTAGCAATCAAAGCTGGGCTAGATTCTTGAGCAGCTAACTGAATAACCTCTGGATAATCATAAATGAGTTTTACCAATCCTTTGGCATAAGTATCGAGTTCTGCCTTGTGGATATCCACATTCTCTACTCCTTCATATTTTCTAAGAATCGAGCAAATACGTGCATGTGCATACTGGATAAACGGAGCCGTATTTCCCTGTAAATCTACAGATTCATCTGGATTAAAAGTCATTCGCTTCTTAGGATCCACTTTTAGTATATAATATTTCAAAGCACCTTGTCCGATGATTTCATTCAGTTCTTCTTGGAGTTTTGCATCTACTCCTTCATAAGAACCTCGCTCTGCTCCTTGTTTTTGAGCTTCAAGAAACATGGCTTCCATTAAATCGTCTGCATCTACCACCGTTCCTTCTCGAGATTTCATTTTTCCCGAAGGCAAATCGACCATTCCATAACTAAGATGCGAGCAGTTTTGTGCCCATGAGTATCCCAATTTTTCTAGAATTAAAAAGAGTACTTTGAAGTGATAATTCTGTTCATCACCTACGGTATAAATCATCTTATTAAAAGAAAAATCTTTATGACGCTCTATGGCTGTTCCAATGTCTTGTGTCATATACACTGAAGTCCCATCTGAACGTAAAACAAGCTTTTCATCCAGCTTTTTATCTGTTAAATCACACCATACAGATTGATCTTCTCTTCTATAGAAAACTTCTTTCTCCAGACCTTCCAAAACCACATCACGCCCAAGAATATAGGTATCTGATTCGTAATAATTTTTATCAAACCCTACCCCCATTCTTTTAAAGGTCACCTCAAAGCCATCATAAACCCATTGATTCATCATTTCCCAAAGCTTCATGATCTCGGGATCATTTCCTTCCCATTTTCTAAGCATTTCTTGGGCTTCTAAAAAGATTGGAGCTTGAGCTTTCGCTTCTTTTTCCTCCATACCTTTTTCCTTCAATGCCTTGATTTCTTCTCTATAAACCTGATCAAATTTCACATAGTATTTTCCTACTAAATGATCCCCTTTCATTTCCGAAGATTCTGGTGTTTCTCCAGCTCCATATTTTTGCCAAGCCAACATAGACTTACAAATATGAATTCCACGATCGTTGATCACTTGTACTTTCTTTACATAATTTCCTGCTGCCTCATTGATAAGAGAAACAGAATACCCCAAAAGGATATTTCGTATATGACCTAGGTGAAGTGGTTTATTTGTATTAGGTGATGCAAATTCCACCAAAACAGTTTCTGATGTTTCATTGGCTTTTTGCCACCCATAGTTTTCTTTTTTAAGAGATTCTGCTAAAATGGATTTCCAGTACTCATCAGAAATTGAAAGATTCAAAAAACCTTTTACTACTTGAAAACCTACTACTTTAGGTTCAATCTCCATAAGTTTGTGAGCAATTTCTTCACCCACCATCTCTGGTTTTTTCTTAGCTGCTTTTAGAAAAGGGAAAGTAACTAAAGTAATATCTCCTTCAAATTCTTTTCTTGTTTTCTGAAAAGAAATTGGTGCATTTTCTAGTCCGTAAAGTTCTTCTACTACTTTTTGAACTTGACTGGTAAGTATATTTTCTATTTGTTGCATAAGCTTACATTTTTACTATTTTTTCCAAAATGGAAAAGGCTGTTTCTGCCATTTTATTTTCTTTATCATCTAAGGTTGGATTGATTTCTACCATTTCAAAACAAGCCACCTTTTGAGACTGGAAAAGGTAATAAATAATCTTTTCCGCTACCACTTGAGTAAGTCCGTTTAAAACAGGTGTTCCTGTTCCTTTTGAAATCATAGAATCCATACTATCTACATCAAACGAGATATAGAGAATATCACAATGATTCAAACTTTCAAGAGCTTCGTTCACACATTTCTTGGGCCCCTTCATTCTCACTTCTTCTACCGTGAAATTCTTAATTCCCAAATCTTCTATAATCTCATCTTCAGGAATTTCGGTATCTCTTACCGCAAAATACACCAAATCATCTGGAGAAATTCTAGGTTTATCACCACACAATTCATCCCAAATTTCTTTCGTTTTAGGGTCAATTACTCGGTCATCCAACTGGAATTCATTATCATTAAGACATAATGCTGTTGCCAATGGCATACCGTGTACATTTCCACTTGGAGAAGTGTATGGCGAATGGATATCGGCATGAGCATCTATCCATACAACCCCGATATTTGCATCAGGAAAAGCATCTGCAATTCCTTTTATTGTTCCTCCAGAAACCGAATGTGCTCCAGAAATAAGGATCGGAAATTCTTTGTTTTCAAAAGCATTTTGCACTTCTTGAGACAAATTTTCATACACCTCGGCAATTCCTTCTAAATATTTTGCTTGAGGCGTATCGGTTTCATCAAACAATAAATCATTTCTTACAGCCACACTTGTGGTAGGAAATTGATTAAAAAAATCTCTCTTTCCAGCATTGATAGATGCCACCCAAAGGGCATCATACCCTAAACTTGCTCCTCTTGTTCCTGCCCCTAATTCGGACATCGTTTTTATAATCCTAATTCGATCCATTTTTTCTTCCTAACATGCTTTATACCCATACGAAATGCACCTTTAAACTGTACTATTTCGACCTATTTTTTTGTCAATAATCTTTTAACACCTAATCATAATTTAAGATATTGACGAACGACAAATTTAAAGTTAAAAATGTAGAATCTTCTTTTTTTTCTTGATAAAAATATTTCTATTCATTTTTCACCATACCTTGTATAAAATATCAAAGTTTGGCAGGTGAAAAATCAAGAATGAATTCCTTCTTTAGAACGTTTTTAAAAACCGAAACTGATTTATTTAAAATTATTGTTAAAACAAATAACTCGTAAATACCTAACAATCTATTATATATACTAAAATTATATTTCATTTTGACTTACATCAAATTTTTTGGTCAAATTTTTGTTGACTATTGTAAATGTGAAATATGATTGCCTAAAATTATGTAACTTTCATAACTCAAACAAAGCAATCAAACTAACGATCAACAATATAACACTGCTTAAAAATAAAAAAACAGTCTTATTTTATTGTTCATTTTATAATTTATAGAACCTTTTAAACTTTATTTTTTTTTTGACAAATTATGCAAACATTACACTTTAAAAGAACTTTTACCTTTTTACTGATGCTTTTTACGGCAATAAGCTGTAGTAAAGAGTATGAAAACGAAGCGAATCCCACACCTCCATCGGATACAAATATTACCTACGCAAAACATGTGAAGCCCATTTTGGATCAAAATTGTATTTCGTGTCATGGTGGAAATACGCCCGTTGCAAATCTTAGGCTCACCACTTACGAGGAAGCAAAAGCATCGGCAAAAAGCCAAAAACTGGTTCAATATATTTTTGGACTTCAAGGTGCACCTATAATGCCACCAAGTGGAAAAATGTCTTTTGAAAAGACTCAAACAATTGAAAACTGGGTGGATCAAGGCTTAAAGGAATAAGCAAACAGAAACTTAAAAAATAAAACCAAACAACTTATTATGAAAAAACTATTTATTACCGCATTACTTTTGCTAGGGTTTCATCAAACTTGGGCACAAAAGTATTTTACAAGAACTGGTCATACCGATTTTAAAGCTTCGGTGGAAGCTTTTGAACCAGTAGAAGCTGAAAACAAAAGTACTACAGCCATCATTGACAGTGAAAAAGGAACTATGGCTGCATTGGTTTTTGTGAATGCTTTTAAATTTGAAATCGCCCTTATGCAAGAGCATTTCAATGAAAATTATATGGATTCTGACAAATTTCCTAAAGCCAGTTTCAAAGGAAGTTTTGAATCTCTAAAAGTAGAGAGTTTAACTGCTACACCTCAAAAACATCAGTTGATGGGAACGCTTACCATTAGAGGAATTTCAAAAAAAATTGAAACAACTCCTATGATCAGCCTGAAAAATGGAAAAATCATGGTGAAAGGTTTTTTTAAAGTAAAACCTCAAGATTTTGATATAGAAATCCCAAGTGCTGTAAGAAATAAAATTGCAAAAGAACTCATTATAAGCTATCACTATGAACTGGAAAAAAGGTAAAAAATTTCTTTTAGTATTCTGTATCTTAGGATTTATTGCAGGTTTTTTTGGCTACCGATATATCTATAAAGATCACGACACCATTCAGGAGTTATCTACAGAATACTCGGGTACAGCAAAAGAATTATTAAATAAAGTATCCGAAAATCCTGAAAATTGGAATAATAAAATTGTAGAAATTAGTGGACTAGTTACCAAAGTAAATGCGACCTCTATAACCATAAATAGTAGTGTTTTTTGTCAACTAGATCCCAGTAATTCTAAAACGATTAATCAGCAAGACAAAGCAAAAATAAAAGGAAGAATCATTGGATTTGATGATTTATTAATGGAACTTAAAATGGATCAAACAATTGTATTGTCAAAATAAATTAGAATAAAATATGCTAAAAACTTATATATTATCAGGAGTTCTGCTCTTAGGAACGGCTCATTTAAAAGCTCAAGACGATTTGTTGGCTGAACTGGAATCGGAAACTACTGCAGAAGTTTTTGAACTCCCTGCTTTTAAGGGAATGAGGATTGCTTCTCAACAGAGTACAAAATTAGCGGCAAAAGGAGATTTATATTTTAATATTTTTCACCGCTTTGGAACGATAAAAGGTGGTGTTGAAGAATTCTTTGGTTTAGACCAAGCAAGTACTACAATAGAATTTGTCTATGGTATCAGTGATAAAGTTCAACTTGGAATTAGTAGAGAATCTTTTAAAAAAACCTATACGGGATCTTTAAAATATAAACTCGCAAAGCAAACACAAGAATTCCCACTACATTTAGCGCTTTATACTACTGCAAATGTAAATACAGAACTCAATTCTGATAATATCAAAAACTATCAATTCTCTACCCGTATGAGTTATGGATTACAGTTTTTGGCATCTAGGAAAATTAATGATAAACTTTCTTTACAACTCTCTCCTACCTATATCAGAGAGAATTTAGTATTGAACGAAAACTACAATCATGATCAAATTGCTTTGGGAATTGGAGGAAGATACAAACTCAGTAAACGTTTTTCTGTAAATTTAGAATATGCTTATAACTTTTCTAGACCTGAAAACAGTGTTTTCAAAAATCCCCTAACATTGGGAGTGGATATAGAAACAGGCGGGCATGTATTCCAAATGATGTTCTCAAGTGCACAAAGCACTTCGATCCCAGGGCATTTCAGCAGATCTGATGGAGACTGGACTGAAGGAAATATCTTTTTCGGATTTAATATAACAAGAGTTTTCTAGTTCCAATTTTTGTAATCAAATCCACAAATCCCATCAATTTATAATATCTTTGGACATTGATTGAAAAGAGCACATTATCTTTATCTGATTATGAGAACCATACAATTTAGAGAAGCCATTGCTGAGGCAATGTCTGAAGAAATGCGAAGAGACGAGAAAATTTTCCTTATGGGAGAAGAAGTCGCAGAATATAACGGAGCCTACAAAGCAAGTAAAGGAATGTTGGACGAATTTGGTTCCAAAAGAGTTATTGACACTCCTATTGCTGAATTAGGTTTTGCAGGAATAGCCACAGGAGCTGCCATGAATGGACTTCGTCCAATTGTAGAATTTATGACTTTTAACTTTTCGCTTGTAGCGATTGACCAAGTGATTAATTCTGCTGCAAAAATGTACCAAATGTCTGGTGGGCAATTCAATGTACCTATTGTATTCCGAGGACCTTCTGGTTCTGCTGGTCAATTGGCGGCACAACACTCTCAGTCTTTTGAAAACTGGTTTGCCAACTGCCCAGGACTTAAAGTAGTTGTTCCTTCAAACCCTTATGATGCCAAAGGATTACTAAAAGCGGCTATTAGAGATAATGATCCCGTTTGTTTCTTTGAATCAGAAGTAATGTATGGAGATACTGGTGAAGTACCTGAAGGAGAATATATCATTCCTTTAGGAGTTGCCGATATAAAGAAAGCAGGTGAACACGTAAGCTTGGTAACTTTTGGAAAAATTACTAAAATTGCCTTAGAAGCAGCAAACAGACTCGAAGAAGAAGGAATTTCTGTTGAAGTTATTGATCTTCGATCAATTCGTCCGCTAGATATCAATACCGTATTGGAATCAGTAAAAAAGACCAATAGATTAGTTATTCTCGAAGAGGCATGGCCATTTGCGTCTGTTTCTTCAGAAATTATTGCTCAGGTTCAAGAAAAAGCCTTTGACTATCTTGATGCACCAATTCAAAGAATCAATACTGCAGATACACCTATGGCCTATGCTCCGACACTTGTGGAAGAGTTTATGCCAGATGCAAATGAAGTTGTTGAAAAAATAAAAAAAGTTCTTTACGTTAAATAATGAACTTTCGAAATATCTTAAAAAAGTCAGATTTTAATAAAATCTGACTTTTTTTTGTCTATTTTTTTAAATAAGTAGCCTTTTTCGCTATAAATTACTCAATAACTAGTCGCAAAATCATAATTTTGCTCATGAAATAAAAGATGATTTCTTTTTATCATTCTAAAATTAGATAGAAAAAATATCATTCATTTCAAAAAAGTAAATCGAGACAAAATGACCAAAAATCAAGCATTAGTTAAAAGCGTTTTAGAACATAAATGTCCAAAATGTGTGCAATCTAAAATGTATGTAGAGCCAAATCCTTACAAGGCTGCAACCATGACAAAGATGCATTTAAACTGTCCAAGTTGTGGATTTAATTTTTATCCAGAACCTGGTTTCTATTTTGGAGCTATGTATATTACTTATGCTTTAGTTGCTGGAGAATTTATTATTCTATTTCTATTAAAAACATTCTTAGGGCTAGAATTAGGAATTTGGCAATTTGTAGGTATTTTACTTGGATTTTTGCTCATCATGGCTCCTATAAACTTTCGATTCTCAAGAGTTATTTGGCTTAATCTATTTTCTTCTTATGATGAAGAAGTTGCCAATAAGGTGAAAAACAATAAATGATTCCTCAAATACTTTTTGAGGACAAGGATTTAATTGTAATCAATAAACCTAGTGGCTGGATTACAGAAAAAAATCCATTTGAAAAATCTGCTGAATCTTGGGTATTTGACTATTTAAGTAAACCCAATAAAAAAGCACCATATCTAGGTGTGGTTCATAGACTGGACAAGGTAACCAGTGGTGTTTTGCTTTTTGCAAAGAAAAAATCTATCCTAAAAGGGATTCAAGAACAATTTGCAAATCGCTCTATTCAAAAAACTTACTGGGCATGGGTTGAAGGTGTTCCCAAAAACAAAAAAATGGAACTTATTAATTTTATTAGTGTTAATAAAAAAGAAAAAAAAGCAGAAATAGTCGCTCAGCAAACAAAGGAAGCTAAAAATTGTAGCCTAAAATATGAAATTATTGAGACCAAGACTCAATCGGCACTCCTAGAAATAAAACCAAAAACGGGTAGATTTCATCAAATAAGGGCTCAACTCGCACATATTCATCATCCAATTATTGGCGATTATAAATATCAAAACAAAGACCAATATACAGGATCCATAAAACTCCACGCACAAAAATTAGTGTTTATTCACCCCAAAACGGAAAAGCAAATTGCGATAATTGCCGATGGATTTTGTTAATATCACATCGTTATAACAGACGTACAATAAGCCTATTTTACTGAATACACTTTTCGTTTGAAAATAAAAAACCAGAGCCAATAGAATTGACTCTGGTTTATATTTCATAGACAGTATTGTATTAAAAATAGCACTGCCCTTTTATTCTGAAGAAATTTGAAACTCCTACAATTATTTAAACAATCCTCCTAAGGCATCTCCTATTCCTCCTAAAAGACCTTCGTCTTTTTTGCTTTCTTTAGAAGCTCCACCACCAACAAATTGTCCGATAAGATCCATCATATCAACACCATTGTCATCTGATTCTTTCTTCATTTTACCTCCAAAGAACTTTACAGCCATTGGTAATACAAATTCTGAAATTGCTCCTGCTTTTTCTTGAGAAAAACCAACTTTTGAAACCAAACCAGAGATTACATTCTCTCCTATTCCTTCCAATACATCAGGGATTCCATCACCATCAGCATCTCCAAACATATTCAATAAACCAGAGATATTTCCTGAACTTAGCTGGTTTGATACCGAAGATTGAACTTCTTCACCAACAACATCTACAGATTGATCTGCTTCTTTTTCGCTCATTCCAAATTGCCCCATCAATTGTCCTAAGGCTTCTCCTTTAAAAGATTGTATAAGTTGTTCTAACATTGTGTCTTTTTTAAAAAATTAATACTAAAGCGATATTATAAAACTAAAACTAAATATAAAACAATTTTTCGTTAAATAAACGCAAATAATAGTTCTTTCTATCGTTTAGAATGGTCACCATAAATTAATACTAGCCAAGAAATTAATTGACTATATTACTAATCCAGTATCAACAAGGTTTTTATTTTATTTATCGGACCTCCGCAAAAATTATCATGACAAGCCACACAGTTATTAATATGACCATTGAAGGCTTCTTTCTTTTTTTGAAACCCCTTCAAGCTGGTCAATAAAGAATCTGAAATAATATGTGCTTCCGCCAATGAATGAAACAATGCATTATTTTTACTTTCGTCTGTATGCTTTGCGGTATGTAGCCTTCTAAAATTATCAGAATAAGGTAGAAAAGACTCCCCATTAAGCAAGGCTTGCTTTCTTAATTTATTTGTTTCGAACATCAACCTCATTAGCTCTGCTAACTCACTAGATTTAGGAACTTCTGGTACCCAAGGTTCTTCTGAGACAGCGGCGGCATCCTCAGATTTAGTATGAGCAGTATCGGGACTATTACAAGACAAAACCGATAATGCCAAGATCGACATTAAGAAAGTTATAGCATTTTTCATCTTCAAGACTATTTTTTAATCCATACAGTAGAAGCCAAAATAGTTTTCTCAATTTTTGGTTCAGTAATTTTAGCAATTTCTGCTTCTGTTTTCCCAGCATCTTCGGCATAATGCTTTAAATCTTTAACTGAAGTAGTGTCATTGCTCACTACACCTTTTAAAATAGCATTTCTTCCATCTACATTTATTGGGAGCAGAAATTTGTAATCATAACTTACAAATACACTTTCTCCATTTGGATTTTTCATAGACATCCAACAACCTTTTTTTGTACAAACTTTATCAATTGTACCTGCTAAAATGAGTTCCTCATTTTCCTTTCCTTTTGTAAGCTCGTTGAAGGCACTCATCTTGTACACTTTCTTATTTTCAAGCACTAAGTCTTCACCAAAGGCAATATGATTTTCTTTCTTAATATCTCCTGTAAATAGATTCGTTTTTTTCTCTTTTGGTGCTTCTTGAGAACAAGATGATATCATAAAAACACTTAACAAAGCGATAGCTATTTTTTTCATAATGATTTTTATTTTCGTCAAATGTAGTAAATATATCCACATTTCTTGAAGACTTAAGTCGAATAACAAAATGATTCTCATTAAAAATATTCATTAGTCAACAAAATTCAGAAATAGACTAGCTTCACAAGCTAAAAAAAGAGCGGTCTAAACATTTTTAATTAAATTGTTAGATGATAAAAAAACACTCAAAACCTTAATAACCATGTTATATATAAGTAAAAATAACTGTCCACTTTTTAGAGACAAAAAATTTTAATAACCTGTTATTAAGCGTTTTAAAATTGTCGCATGTTTCGTCTTACTATTTTTTTTGTTCCACCAAGAATAATATGGACATTTGAAAAACACGAAACGAAAAATCAATACCTATTTTTATTTTTTTTAGTTTTTATTATTTTCTATTTTTCAATTCGTAAGAATTTCCGTTTTTCTTTATTTTTTAGTGTTTTTGCCATTCAGTCCAAAAAATTGAATGGCTTTTTTTTGTGGTAAATATTTATAAAAATCAATCAAAATCGATTAATTTGTACATCGATATATTCTCAATATCCGCTAATAACTATGAAAAAACAGCTATTATTTTCACTATTTATATTCTGCGTTTTTGTTTCCAAAGGAGCAAATATCCTTATTCCCATGGATGAAAAAAGCCAAAAAAACCATCTAAAAGCTTATGGAATTACTTATTGGCTTTTGGAAAACGAAGTAGAAGTAGATTGGTTATTAAACTATAAAGGAGGGAGTTTTGTATTGAGTTATCTCAAAGAATTTGAAACAGAATTATCATTAAGAGGTGTTTCTTATGAGTTGATATCCGATAATGAAAAAAATCAGATTTACCAAAGCATTCAACATCCTGAGATTAATCAGGATATCGTAAAGCTTGAAAAAGTGCCTAAAATAGCGGTGTATTCGCCTAAAAGCAAGCAGCCTTGGGATGATGCCGTAACCTTGGCACTCACTTATGCAGAAATCCCTTATGATATTGTTTATGATGATGAAATCTTGGGAGATTTATTAGCAAAATATGATTGGTTACATCTCCACCATGAAGACTTTACAGGACAATATGGGAAATTTTATGCTGCTTATAGACACGCTCCATGGTATATTAAACAAAAAAAAGACTTTGAAGCCAATGCACATAAACACGGCTTCGAAAAAGTTTCTAAAGCGAAACTAGCTGTTGTGAAGAAAATAAAAGATTTTGTTATTGGAGGAGGATTCATGTTTGCGATGTGCTCTGCAACGGACTCTTATGACATTGCGTTAGCCGCTCAGAATACAGATATCTGTGGCCCTATGTTTGACGGAGATCCCATTGAAACTAATGCCAATAATAAAATAGATTATAGCCTAGGAATAGCTTTTAAAGACTATAAAGTTCTTTATGACCCGTTTCAATATGAATTTTCTTCCATTGATGCCACAAGAACAAGAAAAGTAAACGCTTCACAAGATTTCTTCACACTGTTTGATTTTTCAGCAAAATGGGATCCAGTACCTACAATGCTTACTCAAAATCACACGAAAGTGGTAAAAGGCTTTATGGGGCAAACGACTTCATACAACAAACAATTTTTGAAATCTGAAGTTCTTATTTTAGGAGAAAATAAATCTGCCAATGAAGCTAAATATATCCACGGAAATATAGGAAAAGGTATGTGGTCTTTTTATGGCGGACATGATCCTGAGGATTACCAACACCGAGTAGGTGATCCTAAAACAGAATTAGATTTACACCCGAATTCTCCAGGATATCGATTAATACTCAATAATGTGCTTTTTCCAGCAGCCAAAAAGAAAAAAAGAAAGACCTAATATCGCTTTCTTTTTGCTCCATAATTTATAGAAATCTCCGTAGCACCTTGCCCATACTTGCGATAATCGGCATCGCAAAAATCCATATAATGATAAGTTTGCTGGATGTATTTTCTTACTTCATTCTTTAAAGTACCCTCACCGATGCCATGAATCGCAATGATAGAAGAAATATTATTTTCCAAAGCATGTGCTACACAGTTTTTCAAAGCTCTCATTTGAATTCCCAGCATTTGTGTGTTATTTAAGTGAGCAAAAGAGGGAACGAGTTCATGAATATGCAAATCAATCTCAAAAGTAGGTTTTTTCTTCACTTGAATAAGATTCCATGATTTCCCTTCAGTAGAAAAATTCACTTTTCTCTCCTTTCGTTCTTTTTTGGCTTCTTCTTTAAGTCTTTTGAGTTTTTCTTGCTCGTTTTCTTGTTTTTCTACAAAAATCTGTTCAAAATCAGGATCCATGAAATTGGCATTTCTTACCAAATCACTCTGTGCATAAGGAAATCCAAAACCAGATTCATCTTCCACCAAAACAAATCCATCTTTGAGAATTTCAGCAACCTTTCCTTCGAAATCCTCATTCATTGCTCTTACCTGATCTCCTATTCTAAACATGACTTTTTAATTTTTTTCCAAAACTAATGGATTCTTTGAAAAACGAATCTAAAAAGTTTTCTCTATACTGAAATAAAAATTTCTTGGACTGGCAGGGATAATTCCTGGACCAGGATACCCCGAAGCTCTTCTTGTAAAGTACCTAGAATTCAATACATTATTAACACCAGAACTGAATATCCATTGATTTTTGGTTTGATATTTCATATTCCAATCTACAATATGATAACTGGGAATTAAACCCGTTAAAGCTCTATTGTCTGAAACTTTACTATTTTGAGCATCAGAAAATTGCTCTCCTGTATAGGAATATACTAAGCTTGTTGACCAATTTTTATAAGTCAATAATCCACCAATTTTCCAATTGATATTTGGAACTAATTCGATTTTTTTTCCATCTATGGATTCTTCTTGAGAGGCAAGATATTGCCCATATTGCCAAGTAAAATTATTAAAAACCCTTAAACCAATGGCTTCTTGATTCTCCATCGATAAAACTTCATAAGAAAGATAGGAATCAAAACCAAAAGTTCTGGAATCCGATATATTCGTTTTAAAACGATATGATTGATATTGTTTGGGGTGATTTTCTGGATAATATTTTTGAAGAAAACCTATTCTATCAGAATAATCTAAATAGAATACACTGGCATCAAACTGAAAACGTTCATTAAAACGACCTCTATAGCCAATGTCTACTGTGAAGCCCGATTCATCTTTAAGATTTGAATCAATCACTAAATTGTAATTATTTTCATATAAATCATTAAAATTAATTCCTCGATAATTCTTTGAAAAATTTGCATACCACTCGGCATTTTCATTTCCAAAATATGTTACTCCTAAACCATATAATAAAACCCCTCGTTTAAGATTTTTGGCTCCAAATTGTTTAACAACATTTCCATTATTTGGATCTATTACTTGATTAAATCCTTTGGCTTGAGTATGGATATACTCATACCTAATCCCAGGTGTAATATTCCAGCGGGTATTTAGGGGAATCATATTTTCAGCAAAAACGGCTATATTTTTACTCGGAAACTCATAAAATGAACCCGAATTCTTATTTTTTTCAAATAACTCAAACTCTTGCTTAACACCTGAAGGTCCAAAACCTTGATTTTTCTCTGTAAAACCTTGATAATATCGCACTCCTGCCAGTAAAGCTGCCGAAGATTTACCGATTTCATAACGATGAATCAGTTTGGTTTCATTTCCAAAATTTCTAAAATCAGAAAGAATCAAATCTCTATTGGTAGTGAATTGACTTTCACTCCAACTAATGTTTTGCAAGTACCCAAGAGCATTTCTTTTTGCCAAAAGCCCAAAAAACTGGCTACTCATTTGCGTAGCAGTAGAAAAACGATGTTCAAACCTAAGTGCAAACACATTCCAGTCAACTTGAAACCAATTTCCTGTTCGGTTACTTTGGCTAGGATTGTCTTCAAACTGTAAATCTGTGAGCCCCCCTGGTTGTTGAGCGGTATAATATAGCTTTGTATATTCAAATTTTAATGATGATTTCTCTGAGAGATTCCACTCCATTCCGCCAAAGAAATTCCATGAATCTAAAGAAGAGTTTGGTCTCCATCCTTTTGATGTTTTCCATTGCCCAAAGGTATAATAGTTCATTTTCCCTATTTGCCCTCCTACACCAAGATAAGTGGAAAAAAGACCAAAAGAACCGATATTTTGTTGTACTGAGATTTCTGCTTTTTTGTTTGGGTTTCCTTTTTTCAGTTGAAAATTTAACATTCCGCCAAACTGTGGACCATATTGCAAAGAAGCTGCTCCACGAATAAGTTGAATTTTTTCTACTGCATGGGTCGGTGGCGTATAATAGCTTTCTGGATACCCAATTGCATCTGCAGAAATATCATAACCGTTTTGCCTAGTATTAAAATTCGAAGTTCTCTGCGGGCTCAACCCTCTTGCACCGATCTCAAGCTGTAAACCCGCTTGATCACTTTCCCAAATATTAAGACCAGGTACTTGTGCAAAAACTTGTCTACTACTATTTGTGGCACTGTTGTAATGAGTGTTTTTTATGAGGATTACATCATTCTTTTTACCTGAATTTAATGTCGTACCTTCAATTGTTTTTAATCGATAAATAGATTGTTTTGCTCGTTCTCCTTCAAGCTGTTCTTCTAGAACCGTTTCACTGAGCATATTTTGGCTAGGATCCAAATAAAAAACAGATGTTTTGCTTTTATTGAGATTAATTTCTTTTGTTAATTTATGATAGCCTACAGAAGAAATGATGAGCGTTTTTTTCCCTCGAGGAATTTTAAAACGAAACATACCATCGGCATCACATTCTGTAAAATATTTTTCGCCATATTGCACACTAGCAAATGGCACTATTTGATTCGTTTTCCGATCTTTCACTTGGCCTTCAAAAAGGACTTGTGCAATAGAAAACTGGAATATCAACGATAAAAAAATCAAAAACCATTTATTCATGATGCATAGGTTTTATCCAAGTTTTGTGAGAAAAATTGTCTTCGATGGTTGCCAAATTCACTTCAGGATCTATATACAATTGGTTTGCTCTACCATTGAGACTTACATATATTTCTGCCGTTATTTTCGGGTTTTTCAAACCATTTTCTTCAGCATGTTTTTTAATAATCTTCGCAAATTGAAGAATTAAATCTGGCTGTGTACTCATCATTTTCTCTTGTAGAGGAGTCAAAAAATCTCGGTTATTTATTTCGTGTTTTTGCCCTGTTTCTGGATGATGAATATAAAAAAATGCCGTACCACCTTTTTCCATGAGCATTACTCGCCAAGAGAAGCGAAAACCTTCTTCTGTCCAGAACAAGTTTCCAGGATATAATAGATACCTAAATGGGAAAATTAACTGAAAAACTAGGTAAACGCTTATCAAGCCTACAGTAATTTTGTTGAATTTATAAGTCTTACTACGATTGATTTCTTGATCTTTCCATTTTAAAAAACGCTTCAAATATCCAATAGATTTCTGATGCCAGCTTACAGGAAAAAAGATTGTTGTAGCTGCTATCATAATAAAAGGAAACATCCCGATAGGAAATAACATTCGAGTGAAAAGATGAAAAAATACGATAAAGAAAAAAGCAATACCTACAGTGCGTTTATTAAAAAGAAGAAAGGGTATCACTAGATCGAAAATACAACCACCCCAACTCATGGCATAAGCAAACCATTTTTTTGTAAACAATGGACCTATCAACCACCAATCTTGGTGAGGTTGTAGCCACAAGCTAAGAGGCTGTGCTCTAAACAACCAATCTCCATGTAATTTTGCAATTCCTGCATAAAAATACACGATTACCAAAGAAATTTTTATGAGAAAAATTGTCCAATTAGGTACTTCTGCCCGTGCTATTTTAGGTCTTAGCTTTGCATCCAATGAAAAATGAACATGCATAGGTAGAAACATTAAAACACCTGTGAGTAGTGAGATAAAGTAATAATGATTGAGATAATAACTTATATCTATCAGCTCTGTATAGCTAAATGCCAGAAAGAAAAAAACAATAGCAACGCGGTAATACCAGCCCAAAATTATCAACAAACAAGCCAATACCATAAAACCATAGAGTATATAAAACCCTGTTTCTGAAAGTGGTTCTATAAACTCAAAACCAAAGTATTTAAAATGGTATTCTGGTGCTGTAAACTGATCTACAATCCATCCGTTTAGCCAAAATCTAAGTGTACTCCAGAGCATTAAAACGCCATAAGCTATTCTAAAATACGCTAAAGTAACCGAAGGTTTGGAAGCAAAAAGAAAACGATTTATCTTTTCCATAACTTATTGATGAATTTTGCTATTCCCAATATGTTTTTAACTTTATTACAAAAAGCTTTATTACTCAATTAATCACCATCTGCATCTGAACCCGAAATAGGAACAGATAAAAAGGAACGTAAATCCCCTTTCAATAAAGGAACCATTTTTTGTAGTTTACTATAAGAAGGACTTAGTGTGTTTAGATCATTTGTGATATCTGTAGCAAAGTTTTTTCCTTCGTATTTTTTTTGATCCTCCAGAATTATCGTAAACTGATCTGCAATGGCTTTTGCTAAGTCTCCTTCTACAACAGTTGATTTAAACTGAACATCTTTGAGTTTGTCATAAAAACCTACTCCATCATTTCCATCAAAAGTGTATCCCATGTAAAACTCTTGATGTGCTTTTATGTTTTCCATAATCAGCACATAAGACAAATTACTATAGGGTGCTTCTACTTTCTTTGCATCTTTTGAAATTGGGATAGAAAATTCAGTTGCAAACCCTGCTGGTAGTGCAAATCTATTTCTTTTAGTGTATTCATAATCCTCTAAAATGGCATTGAAAAGCAAAGTTAAAGAAGAGCTTAAACCCGTTCCTTCATCATTGATAAATGTATTATGATAAGAAGTCCATTTAGATTCTGTTTCCTTTACCTTATTTACCAATCTGGAGCTAATATCTTCCAGATATTTTTTCCTTTTCACATCAGAGAATGCGGTGATAATCTCAAGGTTAGTCTTTTGTGGTGCGAACAAAAGATAATCTAAAGCGGGAAGTCCGCTTGCATAAATATTACTTGCAGATTCTAGGTTATAGCTACCAGTAGAGATATTCTGTTCTATTTTTGCGGGCAAAGTTGGGAATGAATTTACCGCAGCGTTTAACAAAACACTGGCTTCTTTTGCTGGTCCAAAATTATAGAGGCTTACCCATTGCCATTGCTTATAGTTCTCCTTAAAAGCAGTTCTTAAATCTTCTAAACTAGTTGTAGATGGATTTTGCGTAAAAGCTTTTGTTTTTTGATCTAAAGTTTGACAATTCTCTAAATACTGCCCCAGTCTAGGCTGAATCATATTTGAAGAAACATTGGTAAACAAATCTTTATAGATTACTTTTTCTTCATCATCTCCGCAAGACCATACAAGCAGAGAAGTAAATAAGAAAAAAACTATTTTAGCAAAAGTGCTTTTCATAACCTGATATTTTGAAATGCCAAAAGCAAACGCTACCAATTGGTGTGTTTGCTTTGGCAATTATTTAACCTAAAACTAACTAATAAAAACTAAAAATTATCTGGACTGTTAACTCCGTATTTTTGAGCTAAAGTAGTTTTTGCGTCAGAAATTTTTGCTGGAGTAATTTCATAAAAATTATCTCCTAATTTATTCAACACTACATCGATTTCAGAATCAGAAATAGATTTTGCATTATTGAATTTCAAAGCATTTATAAACGCCCAAGCTTCTGACAATTGATGATTTCTCAATGCGTCATCACCTATTTTGTTTAAAGATCCATTCAAATAATGTAAAGCTGCAGCCACATTGATCATTTCCCAGTTCTTTTGAACCATTCCTATTGCTGCGTTTCTTGAATTGTAATCTTTATTATCAATTGCGGCTCTACCCTTTGCAAATGCTTGCATCATATCATTTAAAGTAGTAAGACCTGCTCCTTGATTTTTTGCTACATATTTTGAGTAAAATCTCAATTTCCCTGCATCTTTTTGAGCACTTAAATTATCTGCTGTCAAATCTGTTGGGAAAGCCGTGTACCCAAATGCTTCATCCCAATAATGTTGCATTTTTGTGTAGTTTTTACCCTCTTCGTTCTTGTCATTATTCGCCCCATTTAATTTATCAAGTGATAAATACACTGAGGTTCCTTGGAAATAAAAACAAGCTCCCATGATTCCTTTTTCAATCAATTGAACAGGTTCAAATCCTTTTTCATCAAAAAGGTATTTTTTGCTCCCATCATTTGAAGAAACATGACCGGCTGTTCCAGATACTCCTGCTGTTGTGCTTGTAGAAATTGTTGCAAGCTTATCCATCCAAGATTCTAATTCACCTTGATAACCTGAAAAAGTTTTACTCTTCAATTGCTTTGTAGGTTGTGTTTGTGCAAATGGAGTAGAAGTCCAAGTATAACCATCATTGGCATACATTTTCTTCATTTGGTCTGCCATAACAGCCTCATTGGCATTTACTTTTTTCATATATGAAGACAATTCTGCCAACATATTTAACCTTGAAATCTGACCTGAATAACTTGCATTTTCAAAATTATATGTCTTTGGAACACTATAATCTTTATCGTCATTCTTTACCTCATCTTTGGTACAGGCAACCAAACTAAGTCCTAATATACCTGCAAAAAGTACTCTTTTTGTAAACATGATTTTTCTTCTTTTGTCATTTAGAATGGGGCAAATTTAGAATCATTCTAATTAAAAACAAAGCTTATTTAGAATTATTTTAAATAAAAATAAGCGCTATTTTAGAAAAATTTTCAATCCCTTCATTTTGAAACAATCTACATGGTGAAAATTATGCCTACATTTATCTAATTAAATTACAAATCATGTCAGATTTCCCTATAATTACCACCGCCAGATTATTATTTTCAAAACCTGATAATAAAATCATTTCTGAACTTGTAAGCCTAGCACAAGACCCCGAAATATCACAAAACACACTAAATTTTCCATTTCCCTACTCTATTGATCATGCAAAAAAATGGATTGAAATGGCTGATCAGAATTTTGAGAATAAAGAGAGCTTTGTTTTCTCCCTGATTATTCAAGAAACTGGAGCGTTTATTGGAGGAATAGGGATTCATCCTTCTGCCTCTAAAACCAAAGCAGAGATTGGTTATTGGATTGGGAAAAAATTCCGAAATAAAGGTTATGCCACAGAAGCCGTAGAAAGGATTCTCAAATTTGGTTTTGAAGATTTAGAGTTGGAAATGATTTACGCCACGCATTTCACTTATAATCCTATTTCGGGAAATATCCTTAAAAAGGTGGGGATGGCTCATAAAGGTATCTTAAAAGAGTACTACCAAAAAAATGGGAAATTTGAAGATGTAATATTATATGAAAAGCAACGAAATGAACATATTTCTTAACAAAAAACTGAAAAAACGTTCTGAAATACGCTCAAAAAGAGCAAAGTCTTAACATAAATCATCCTATATTTTTCAGTACATTTGTGAGTCTAAACCAAAAAATTAAAAATTTACTATGAAAGTAACCGTAGTTGGAGCTGGAAATGTAGGTGCTACTTGTGCCAATGTTCTTGCCCATAGAGAAGTTTGTAACGAAGTTGTACTACTTGACATCAAAGATGGATTTGCTGAAGGAAAAGCATTAGATATGTGGGAAACTTCGCCAATCAACTCATTTGACACAAGACTTGTAGGATCTACAAACGATTATACAAAAACAGCCAACTCTGATGTAGTTGTTATCACTTCTGGTATTCCAAGAAAACCAGGAATGAGTCGTGATGATCTTATCGCAACAAATGCTGGAATAGTAAAATCTGTTACAGAAAACGTTATTAAGCATTCACCTGAAGCTATTGTTATTTGTGTTTCCAATCCTTTGGACGTAATGACTTATGCTACTTACCTTACGGCGAATAAAAACTCTAGAAAAGTAATGGGAATGGCTGGTATCTTGGATACGGCACGTTACCGTTCTTTCTTGGCACTTGAGCTAAACTGTTCTCCAAAAGATATCCAAGCTGTTTTGATGGGTGGACATGGTGATACAATGGTACCACTTCCACGTTATACAACAGTGGGTGGAATTCCTGTAACAGAATTAGTATCTGAAGAAAGATTGGATGCAATTGTAGAAAGAACTAAGAAAGGTGGTGGAGAAATCGTAAACCTTCTTGGAACTTCTGGGTACTATGCACCTGGTGCTGCTGCTGCTCAAATGGTTGAAGCTATTGTAAAAGATCAAAAACGAATTTTCCCAGTTTGTACTTGGCTACAAGGTGAGTACGGAATGAATGATATCTATCTTGGAGTTCCTGTAAAATTAGGAAAAGAAGGGATTGAAGAAATCATCGAACTTGACCTAAACGAAGGTGAGAAAGAATTGCTAGAAAATTCTGCAACTGCCGTTCGTGGAGTAATGAAAGTATTAGACAATATGGATTTGTTCTAAGAAAAAATATACTACCTCCTTTCATAAAGCCTCTTTCATTTTTTGAAAGAGGCTTTTTTTGTCGATATTTTAAGGGTTCTTTAACATGAATCTATCGATATACCTTGTTCTACTTGTATTTTTTTTTGTAGTTTGCATGAATCTATATTATTCTGTATTTTTTTTATAGAATAGATAGCAGAATTTAAATTAATTATCCCTCAAAAATGAAACAAAATATACAATTAGCAAAAAACCGTGATACGGGTGCTTATATCACCGATGCCTTCAATTTTTTCTTTCAAGAAATAAAAGGTCTTTCCATTGGATTTATTACCATCTGTATTGTTCCTCTCATCTTTGCTATGGCAGGAATGTACCTAATTGTTACGGACTTAATCAATATAAATCTCAATGATTTAGAAAACTTCACGGATTATCTTTCAGGGACTGGTCTTCTAGGTATCGTACTCACGATGCTTGGGTATATGATCTTCTCGCTTTTTTATATCTTTTTTGTCCCTGTGTATATGAAGCTTTATTACCAAAAATCTTCTAGCCCAAGTGGTAGAGAAGTCTGGGATGAGCTTAAAAGTAATATGACAGCCATTCTTGTCTATGCTTTTCTTTCTTTAATTCTTCTTACTCCATTCTACGTTGTAGTAGCTATTGCCTCGGTCATTTCACTGATTACTATCGTGGGAATTTTTATTGTGATCACTTTTGTGATGAATTGGGTGGCATTGTCTTGGTTTGAATATATCAATATGGATACGCCTTCCTATTTTAAAGCTTTTGGATTAGCCTGGGATAAACATATCAAATCCAATTTTTGGCACAAGCTTTTTGCAGGGTTATTGATCATGATTATTTTATACATTGTTCAGTTTATGCTAAACAATGTTGTAATGATTCCCCTAAGTGGAAGCTTTGACTTTTTTCAAGATCCTGAAATAATGGGAGACCCAGAGGAAATTATGGATGCCTTTGGTGCCGTATTATCTGATAAGGCATTACTTCTTTTGTTTGTTCCATTGTATATTATTTCTACTATTCTACAAACACTTGTAGGACTTGTGTATTATGTATTAGTAGGTTTAATCTATTTCACTGGTGAAGTAGAAAATGGTACTTTATCAGAAGGTGGTACGGATGAAATGGATCAAATAGGAACTTTTCAAAGATAATTAGTTCTTGAAACAACCACTTTATATTATTTTATTCTTCCTCTTTGGTATTCAAATGAATTTTGCAAATACCTTGGATACTTATGAAACCTCGTTTATTCAATTAGAAAATAATGAGGTGGATACGCCTTTCTCAAAAGCCAGAAAAATTCATGACTCCTGGATTGGGAAAAGATATGAAGGAAAAGAATTTGAGTACGAAGAAGAAAAAGAAAAGAAAAAAGAAAAAAATAACTCCATTGATCTTGATCCCAATTTTGATTTTCTTGCAAAATTTCGTACCCTTTTAAAATGGCTTTTAATCATTGTATTTTGTATTGCTCTTCTATTTATACTCTATAAATTAATAAACAACGGTGGTTTTGCTGTTTTTTCTAGAGATAAAAACAATAGCAAAGTATATCACGAAGAAGAAGAAATAGAGGATATTCACTCTATTGATTTCTCAAAACAGATTGCCGTAAGAGAAAAAGAAGAAAATTACCGAGCTGCCATTCGCTGGCATTTCCTACAGAAAATACACAGCCTCGAAGAAAGCAATTGTATTGTTTGGAAGCCCAAAAAGACCAATCACGATTATCTTCATGAAATAAAAGACCTTGAAACTCAAAAGGCATTTAGAGAAATTGTACGTATTTATAATCATTTTTGGTTTGGTGAATACCCTGTTGACTCAGAGGATTATCAAAAAATTAAACGACTTTTTCAAAATTTCCAACCCGCTAAAGAAATTCAAAAATGAAAGGAAAATCAGGTTGGATAATTTTTGGAATCAGTGTTGTGCTTCTTCTTGGCTTAATCTTGCTGATAAACCCCAGCAAAGACATCAGCTGGGTAAAACATTTTAAACCAGACAAAAAAACGCCTTACGGAACATATATTGCTCACAAAGAAGCTCAGCAATTATTCTCAGAAGACATAGAAATAGTTTCTGATGCAAAATATTTCCATTACCAATACCCTGCTTATAGTGGTATAGACTCTTTGATTGAACAAAGCGAAGAACCTTTTAATTTAGTGATCGTCACAAATCACTTAAACACAACTTATGAAGATAGCTTACTTCAAAAAGTGGAAGAGGGAAAACTGAATCTTTTTATTGCTGCCAGTGATTTTGATTCATTTGAAGACTATGTTTCTGATCAAATCTATTTTACACGTGTAGATTTTAGCATAGAATTCGCAAGCAAAGACTCTAGTGTTATTGAAGACGGTTTCAACAAATTCGTTTACACAAAAAACGAATACTTTAGGTATCTAGAAAATGGTTATTTAACAGCAATAGAACCTTTGCTTTTTGAAGAACTATCAGATACTACCAAACCTGTAATTCAGGCGAGAATACAATATGGAAAAGGACAAATAATTTTCAACTCCTACCCTTTTGGACTCTCCAATTACGAGTTAAAAAAAGAAGAAAATAGTCGATTTTTAGAAAGTTCATTGGGTCATTTGCCAGATCTCAAAACCTATTGGGTCATTAAAGGAAAAAAACGAGAAGTAGCACATGAACAAACGGCTCTTTCTTATATTCTCAATCAAGAAAAACTTAAATATTCTTGGTATCTGCTTTTGATAGGAATTGCTTTGTATTTTCTTAATTATTTTAGGCGAGAACAAAACATTATCCCAGAACTAAAAAAACCAATTAACCGCTCCAAAGAATATATCCACACAATGGCTAGTTTATACTTTGACGAAGGCAATGTTATAGAACTTCAAGAACTTAAAGCCAATTATTTTTTGGAACAACTGAAAAAGAAATTCTATATTCACTATATAGATTTTAGCGAAGAAAGCATCCAGCTAATCCACCAAAAAACTCAAGCAGACATTGAGACTATTACTCTAGTCATAAACAATCTCAAAAGTATCCGTTCTAAAAAATATCTAAGTGAAAATCAATTTATTTACTTTAGTAGAAATATTGACAAGATCCTAAACGAATAAAATTATGGAAGAAGAAAATAAAATAGCATTTGAATCTAGAATTTCTCTTGAAAAAGTACAAGAAAACTACGAGCAAATAAAAACCGAGTTACGAAAAGTAATTGTAGGGCAAGATCGAATAATTGACCTATTGTTTGTATCTATCTTAGCCAATGGACATGTGCTTTTGGAAGGAGTACCTGGTGTAGCTAAAACACTTCTTATCAAATCAATTTCGAAAACATTGGGGGTAGATTTCAGCAGAATCCAGTTTACACCAGACCTTATGCCATCGGATATTCTAGGAACCAGTATTTTTGCGAAAGAAAAAGAACAATTTGTATTTAAAAAAGGTCCTATTTTTTCTAATACTATTCTTATTGATGAAATAAACCGAGCTCCAGCAAAAACACAGGCTGCACTTTTTGAAGTGATGGAGGAAGGTCAAATTACTATTGATGGAAAACGTTATGGAATGGAGTTTCCTTTCTTTGTATTAGCGACACAAAACCCCGTAGATCACGAAGGAACTTATAGGCTTCCAGAAGCTCAAATGGATCGTTTCCTTTTTAAACTTATCATGGGATATCCTAGTTTGGAAGATGAAATTCACATCTTAAATTTAGCAAACGAAGAAAATAACAAAAAACGTATTGAAGACATCCAAAGCATTTTATCTAGCAAGGATATTCAAGAACTTCAAAATTTAGTTTCTGAAGTAGTTATTGAGCAAAATTTATTAGAATATATTGCCAAAATAATTCAAAACACCCGAGAAAATCCCAATTTATTTTTAGGTGCATCCCCTAGAGCTAGTAAAGCACTTTTGGCTTCAGCCAAAGCATGGGCTCTATTACAAGGTCGTGATTTTGTGACTCCAGAAGATATCAAATATTTGGCTCCAGCTATTTTAGAACATCGAATTCATCTTACTCCTGAGCGTGAAATGGAAGGAATGGAAAATAGTCAAGTAATTGCGCTTATTTTGGACTCTATAGAAGTACCTCGCTAATGTTCTGGAAACATTTTTTCTTACATAGCCGATTTTTTATCGCCTTTGCTGTCGGGATTATTTCCCTGGTTTTCGGGCATTTTTATCCCTCGTTAACATATATCGTTTATGGGTATTGGCTTGTTTTTATCTTATTGGTTTTTGTAGATAGTATTTTACTTTTTGCCAAAAGAAATCTTTTTGTTGAGCGGAATACTGCCGATCGATTTTCTAATGGAGATCAAAACCCAATATGGCTTACGGTAGAAAATCATTATTCTTTTCCTATTCATCTCAAAATAATTGATGAAATACCTTTTCAATTTCAAAAGAGAGATTTTAAAATTCTTGCCCATATTGAAAAAGGCGAAAAGAAAACTTTAAAATATGAACTTCGTCCAATTTCTAGAGGTTTATACCATTTTAAAAATATTAATGTTTTCACTAAATCCCCTCTAGGATTAGTGGCTAGAAAATATATCTTTGAATGCCCTAAAAAAGTTCCCGTTTTTCCTTCTTTTCTAAAACTTAGAGATTTCCTTACCTTACTCTCTGAAAGCAACTTAAAAAAACATGGTGCAAAAAAAATCAGACGACTGGGACACACCATGGAATTTGAGCAAATAAAAGAATATACTCTTGGGGATGATATAAGGACAATCAACTGGAAAGCTACTGCAAAAAGAGATCATCTAATGATTAATCAATATCAAGATGAACGTAGCCAACAGGTATATATGCTTATTGATAAAGGGAGACTGATGCAAAATTCCTTTGAAGATTTAAGCTTATTAGACCACGCCATAAATACCTGTCTAGTTTTATCGCATATTATTCTAAGGAAGGATGACAAATTAGGCTTATTCACCTTTAGGAATAGAATTGAGAATCAAATTTTGGCAGATAACAAAATTGGACAATTGAACAAACTGCAAGAACAGCTGTATAGAATAGAGACCAACTATAAAGAAGCGGATTTCGGACTGCTCTACCGTGAGCTCAGAAATAAAGTTAAACAAAGGAGTTTATTGTTTCTTTTCACCAATTTTGAGGTAGAAAATGATTTAAATAGAAAACTCCCTTATCTTAAAGCAATTGCAAAAAATCATCAGCTTGTGGTCATTTTCTTTAAAAATGATGATATCCAAAAGGAAGCACAAATAGAACCCAAAACAGTTTATGAAACCTATTCTAAAGCCTCTTCTCAGGCTTATCAGCTCCAAAAAGAACTTATGGTAAAGAAACTTCATAAACAAGGGATCATAACGATCTATACACACCCAAGGAATATTACTACTAAAACAATTAATCAATATTTAAAACTGAAACAACAGAGTTTTTAGGAGTTCCACCACCTTGTATTAAAGAACAAAAAAAAGATACAATCTACAACAGATTATATCTTTCAATTTTTCACATTTTACTTTGTAAAATGTGCCCAGAACTGGACTCGAACCAGCACGAGCTAAAAACGCTCACAAGGCCCTCAACCTTGCGTGTCTACCAATTTCACCACCTGGGCGGATTCAAAAAAAGACTTCCTAAAGAAGTCTTTTCAACTTTGGTGTGACTTGGCTGGGGCTCGAACCCAGGACCCTCTCCTTAAAAGGGAGATGCTCTACCAACTGAGCTACCAAGTCATCTGTCGCTTACCGTAAAAGCGTTGCAAATATACACTCTCTAGAATAAAAAACAAGGCTAGAAGGCACTTTTTTTCATGCTTTTTTAGCCTTGTTTTGTAAACTATCTCATTATAAAAACTTTAATGATTAAAAAAAATTAAAGTTTTCGTTTCTTTAAATATGCTAGATCACCTTCTCTTTTCACTTTTTCTTTTTCTAAGGTTTCAATTGCATATTTAGAACGCTCGATATTTGTCTTCAATTCCACATTGTCCTTTTCATTATCGGCAATTCTATCTAGGTTTTTTTCTTTAGACCGAACTAATTTTTTGGCAGATTTTTCCATTTTTCTCAATTGTTTTTCTGCCGATTTTCTTGCATCTGTTCCAGAAGACAAAGTTTGAATTAAGGCTCTCTGATTATTGATGCTTTCATCATTCGTAATGATATCTGAATCTGTTTTAAGATTTGCCTCAGTCATAGATTTGTTCTTTTTGAGGTTTTTCTCAATATTAGATTCATATTTTGAGATTCTATTCTGATTCTTTTTAATGTCCTTCAAAATCCCCTTCAAATCGTCTTCTGTATCCTCTATTTGATCATCCATAGCGACATTAAAGGCCTTTGCTCCATAATTCATCAAAAACTGACGAATCATCATTGTATGGTTATTTAAAGAGTCCGCCAATGGAGTAAACTTATTATCTATTTCGTAAAACGATTCAATAATTACTTTTCCTCCTCTATCAAGAACTCGGCTGTAAATGTTCAGCTCATTATTGATCAAATCGGTAATTTTCCCGTCCAAGACCTCTACATCCGTATTATTCACGGCAGCTTTTACTTTTTTACGAGAAGTCAATTCTTTTACCCAGCTTGTTTTTGTTTTCTTATATTGAGCATCTTCTATGGTTAAAACAAAGGCAGCATGTTTACCTTTTCTCATCACCAAACTATCTGTTTGGATATTTACCTGTGCAGATATTTGTCCTACAAACAGTAATGCACATACAGTTATAAATGTTTTTTTCATCTTCTTTTAAAGTTTTTTGATTTTAACTACTGATATCATCAAAATTCCATGAATAACATAGAACATAAGCCAAATTACGGAATTAATGCCCAAATATTCAAATAAAAAGAACAATGGAGGCAAAACTAAGCTAACTGGTACTGGAACGCCTTCGAAATACTTTCCGCCATCAGTTGTTCCCGTAACATTAAATCTTGCTAAACGCAGAATTCCTGCAAGAACATAGAGTGCTAGAATGATGAAATTCCATTCTACTTGGTCCTTCGTTACCATAAATGCAAAAAATGCAGGAGCGGTTACAAAGCTTATTAAATCACAAAGAGAATCTAACTGTACTCCAAATTCTGAAGAAAGATTCATTTTTCGAGCTACTCGCCCATCAAACAGATCGAAAATAGCCCCCAAAATAATCAAACCAGCCGCAAGCTCAAACCTGCCATAATAACTAGCGAAAATGGATAAAATACCACTAAGTGCATTTCCTAGGGAGATATAATCGGGTATATTGACAAAGTTTCGAATGTCATTTTTACTTCTTGTCATAAGTTTTGTATGTTTTGTTCATAAAATTTTTTTACTTCCTTTTTGAGTGAAGCTGGTCTAATGATTTTCACACCATCAAGGTTTGCTAACACAAATCTTTTTAAAGGCTCTAGACTATGAACTTTCACCTTTAAATCAAACGAATTTTTACTTCTTCTTGTGAGCGAGTTTTCTATTTTTCGGTATTGTTCTTTTAATAAAATAGCTGTTTTGTGATTGAGCATCATCTGCACAGATATTTTTTTGGTTCCCGAAAAATTAAATACATCTTTTTCTGATATTACTTTTCCTTCTGTGTATTTCTGCGGGGCATCGGGCATTAAATAAATATATTCGGCTCGGTTAATCTTGAAAGTCTTAACAATCTCTGGCTGACGAATATCTATGGCTCTTATGGATTCATAATTTTCATCAAAACCAATAGGTTCTACTACTCTTTCCGAAACAGAATTACTGTTTATAGAATGATAATTGTGTAAAGTTAATCTACACTTCAACTTTAAAGCTTCTGTACAAATAGAGACTTTTTTGGATTGATTTGCCTCCACAATATTATCTGCAAAATAATGAATATCTTCAGAGATTTTTAGCTTTTTAATCAAAGAGGTTTTCAATGGATTTTTTTCGTCCAATGAAGATAATACTTGTTGAATAACTTGTGCTTCTTCCACAGAAAAATTGGTTCCCTCTTCTTCAAATTCTTGAACGATAAAATAACGTTTATCCTGTCCAATATCTATCTGATAGCCTATTTCTTCAAGTAAATTAAAATATCTAAAAATAGATCTCCGACTGATATCGAGTTTTATTTCAAGCTCCTCCATCGTGGGTCTTGGGTAGGATTTTAGAATTTGAATTAACCGAAAAACCCTTAATATTTTTTGCTGCGCAATCATTTGGCTTTTGTAATACTTTTAATGGCTTCTGCACTCACCATTGCACCAAATAAAGCAGGCATATAGGACATGGTTCCATAAAATGACTTTTTAAAATTACTTCCGTCTGTAAGTTGTAAAGAGTCTTTTATATTTTGTTCTGTAGAAAACACGACTCTAATTCCTTTGTTTATACTTCTTTTTTTGAGACGTTTTCTTATTTGTTTAGCAAATTTACAATGATAAGTTTTAGAAATATCGGTCACTTTTATTTTGCTAGCATCTATCTTTCCTCCTGCTCCCATGCTACTTGCCACTTTTACTTTATTGTGCTTACAAGCAACTAAAAGATTTAATTTTGGCGATACAGAATCAATACAGTCTATTACAAAATCCATTTTTTCGTCTACTATTTCATAAGCTGATTCAGGACTCAAAAATTCGTCACGAACTGTTAAATCGAGCTCAGGATTTATGTCCAATAATCGTTCTTTCATGTATTGTGCTTTAGACATTCCTTCTGTGGATTTTAATGCACAAAGTTGACGATTTCTATTTGTAGGATCTACTACGTCTCCATCAACTATGGTCATTTTCCCCACTCCTGCACGAGCGATAAACTCGGCTGCAAAAGATCCTACACCACCAAGACCTACAACTAATACGTGAGATTTATTGAGTTTTTTCATGGCTTTTTCACCAGTGATGAGTGTCATGCGCTCTAGCCAATCTGTGTTTTCCATCATTTTCCTAAAAAAGTTTTTTTGTTTTCTATGATTATTTTTTGAAGTTCCGATAGAGGAATATTTAAACTTTGAGATGCTCTGTCATAAAGTCCCTTTATCGATTCATTTTTCTGATTGTCGGTTTCTAAAAAGCAGTTTTTAAAATTTCTTTCCTTTAAGAATTCTATGAGATCTGTAGCCATTTTATCAAAAAAACTTCCAAATGACAGATAAAACCCTTTTTCTAGTAAATCTTTAGCTAAATGTTTACTCTTTCTAAAACCATGAAAAAGTACCCTCTGTTGATTCTTTTGATTTTTTAAAATTTCTACACACTCTTGATGTGTCTTGACTGCGTGAATAACAAGTGGTTTATTCAGTAAATTGGCAAGCTGAATATGTTTAATGAATAGTTCTTTTTGAGCATCACCATATTGATGAAGTTTATCTAATCCTGTCTCTCCTATTGCCTTACATAAAGGATTCTCGGCTACTTTCTTCACACTGCTCCACCACTCATTACTAGCATCTTCTGTATCCCAAGGATGAATAGAGACTGAAAATGGAGTGGAATTGACTAACTTTTTTCCATCATTTTGAAGCAACACCCAAGAATCTTCATGATCCTGCAAATTATGAGTATGAATATCCACCCAAATAGATGTGTTGCTATTCGAGATATGCACCTTTTTCTTCTCCTTTTAAAATGACTCGTACGTGCTCATGTGAGCTCGTACTTAAACGTAAACCTGTGTAGTCTGACTGAATAGGGAATCTATTATGGTTTCTATCAATCAAAATAGCGGTATTGAGTTTTTTTATCGGACCTTGTAACAGATGTTTTATTCCATAGATCAAAGTTTTTCCAGAATTCAAAACATCATCAACCAAAATAATCACTTTATCCTTAATCACGTTCACCTCCAAGTCTGAGGTAATTGCATTATCAAAAGGGATGTTTTTATCGATTTTTATCTCTGCTAGAATCGTATTCAATTCCGATATTTCTTCAATTTTTTCGGATAGTTTTTTTGCCAACTCAAAACCATTTCCGTTTATCCCTGCAATAACTATTTCCTTTTCTTGATAATTAGTTTCATAAACTTGCCAAGCTATTCTTGTCCATTTATGTTCTATCTGTTTTTCGTCTAGTATCTTCGTTTTCATAGCAAGCCTTATTCCTCTGAGTTTTCCTTAATTTTATCTTCTGTTCGTGCTTCCACTTTTGTAACATAGTATTTACTATCTCCCATCCAAGGAAAAGTTCCATAGCGTTCTATATACTTTAGCCTTACTGTTTTCCCTTGTAAATCTATTAATTGTTGAATCACTTCTTCTTCGCTTTTTTCTACTGAAAATTTAAAACGAAGATTCTCTGAAATCCCCTGACTTAACTCACCTTCCCATGTCTTAAAAATCATCCCTTTTCTACTTATTTTCACCAATTCTCCAGAACGGAAACCATCACTAAAGTGTAGGTAATAAATAGCTGAAAAATACCCTACGATAAGAAGGATTAACAGACTTACAAATATTATGATTGCTTTTTTCATCTCTTATTGTTCGTTTTAAGATTTTACTAAATTATCTTCTTTTAAAGAGCTCAACAAATTTTTTGCCGAATTAATCGTTTTTACTTCATCAAAGACCACACTAAGGCGATTATTCTTTTGTTTTAAACGGCATTTCTTTCCCATTCCTTGAACTTTCATCAATATATTCTGGAAGATTTCAGACTGGTAATATGGAGATTCGGTATCAGAAACGAAGTATAGAATCATCTTATTCGATTTTAAAACAACCTTCTCTATTCCAAGATCTTTACCCATCCATTTTAAAGGAATAGAAGCAATCAAATTTTGAGTTTTTACAGGTACTGTTCCAAACCGATCTTCTAGAATAGTTTCAAACTCGTTTAAGTCATCTTCATTAGTAGCTTTGTTTAATTTATGATATAAATTGAGTCTTTCAGAAATCACTGACACATAATCAGTAGGAATTAATAATTCAAAATCTGTGTCTATTTGGCAGTCTGAAAGATATTCTATTTCCCCTTCATCTTCATACAGTTCTTTAAATTCGTTTTCTTTTAGCTCTTTTACCGCTTCCGCCAATATTTTGTTATACGTTTCAAATCCTATATCATTGATAAACCCACTTTGTTCTCCTCCTAACAAATCTCCTGCACCACGAATTTCTAAATCTTTCATGGCTATATGGAACCCGCTTCCTAGGTCAGAAAACTGCTGTAAGGCTTGTAGTCTTTTTTTAGCTTCTGTACTAAGATTTGAGAGTGGTGGCGAAATTAAATAGGCATAAGCTTTTTTATTGGAACGTCCTACTCTTCCACGCATTTGGTGTAAGTCTGATAATCCAAAGTTTTGTGCATTGAGCACTAAAATGGTATTGGCATTTGGTACATCAAGCCCATTTTCTATAATGGAAGTAGCTACGAGTACATCTGATTCTCCTTCTATGAAACTCATCATTATCTGTTCTAGCTTATTTCCTTCCATTTGCCCATGACCGATGGAAACACGAGCATCTGGAGCAAGTCTTTGAACCATTCCTGCCACTTCTTTGATATTTTCTACCCTGTTATTTATCAAATACACTTGTCCTCCTCTATCCAGCTCATACCTTATTGCGTCTCGAATAGTTTCTTCGTTAAAACCAATGAGCCTAGTATCCACTGGGTATCTATTTGCTGGCGGCGTATTAATTACCGATAAATCTCTTGCTGCCATTAGGGAGAATTGTAAAGTTCTAGGTATTGGTGTTGCAGTTAGAGTAAGGGTATCTATATTTGCTTTCAAAGATTTCAGTTTATCTTTTATGGCTACTCCAAATTTTTGTTCTTCATCAATTATGAGTAATCCCAGATCTTTAAACTTGATGTCTTTTCCTACAATTCTATGTGTTCCTATAATGATATCTACCTTTCCATCTTTTAAGCGTTGAATCGTTTCTTTTTGTTGTTTAGCAGTTCTAAAACGATTGATATAGTCGATATTACAAGGTAAATTTTTAAGCCTTTTCTTAAAAGATTTATAATGCTGAAGTGCTAAAATGGTGGTGGGAACAAGAACTACAACCTGTTTTGAGTCACACACAGCTTTAAATGCTGCACGAATAGCTACTTCTGTTTTTCCAAATCCTACATCTCCACAAACTAATCGATCCATAGGCATAGGATTTTCCATGTCTCGCTTTACATCTTCTATAGCTTTTCCTTGGTCTTCTGTTTCTTCGAAAATAAAACTTGCTTCTAACTCATGCATCAAGTAATTATCAGGCGCATAAGAAAAACCTTTCGCAGTTTTTCGCTTGGCATATACTTGAATCAAATCATAGGCAATCTTCTTGATCTTGGATTTCGTTTTGCTCTTTAATTTAGACCACTTTGGCGAGCCTAATTGATTAATTGATGGAACCGTTCCTTCTTTTCCATTAAATTTCGAAATCTTGTGAAGCGAGTGTATAGATACATATAGTAAATCATTATTCTTATAAATAATTTTTATTACTTCTTGTTTTTTTCCATTAACATCCATTTTTTGAAGTCCACCATATTTCCCTATTCCATGATCTATATGAGAGACATAATCACCTATTTCCAATTTTGTAAGTTCCTCAATATTAAATTGATTCTTCTTAAAATCTTGATTTTTTAATTTATACTTGTGATATCTCTCAAATATTTGATGATCTGTAAGCACAATGGTATTCTCTAACTCGAACCCCTGATAAAGAGAAAGTAATAAAGGAATATATTTTACTTCCGTTTCGCCTATTTTTTCAAATATTTCTTCAAATCGTTGGATTTGCTTTTGGTTTGCACAACAGAGATAGACCATTTTACCTTCGGTACTCCAATCTGTTAATTGCTTAGACATCCATTCAAAATCTCTATTGAATCCTCGTTGAGGCTTTATAGAAAAATCAAAAAAGGGCGCTTTTTTATCAAATATTTGAGAACCAAATTCTATACTATTTTTTTTAAGAACTTCATTTACAAAATCTTTCCCTGTTAAATAGAGTTTCTGAGGCTCTGCAAGTGCTATTGTGGATTCTAAGTTTTTGGTTTGGTATTTTTCAGAAGCTTGTACAAATCTTTTATCCAGTTGTTCTTTTATATTCTGGATATTTTTAATCCATCTTTGAGATTCATTGGAGAAATATTCCAAAAAAGAAACCCGAGATTCGTTTTCCTTTACTTCAATATTGGGAATAATTTCAATACTTGTGTGTTTCTCCACAGAGACCTGAGAAGAAGGATCAAAAGTCCTTATACTTTCTATTTCGTCATCAAATAACTGAATTCTGAACGGAAAATCATCCGAAAAGGAAAAAACATCGACTATTTCTCCCCTAACAGAAAACTGTCCTGGCTCAAAAACGTAATCTACTCTTTCAAAATGATAGGTATTTAAATACTCGGTTAAAAATTCTAGATCTATTTTATCACCACAATTCACTGCTTGCTTTACAGATTGGAAGGATTTTTTATCCACTACTTTTTCAAAAAGTGCATCGGGATAAGTAACAACGATCTTGGGCTGATCAGACTTTTGGAGACCTTGTATTGCTTCGGCTCTAAAAAGGATATTGGCATTTTCTACTTCTTCTATCTCATAATAGTTCCTATAAGAACTTGGGAAGAAAAAGCAATTTTCATCACCTACAAATTGCTGAAAATCATTTAATAGATATACGGCTTCGTCTTTATCTTCAACTATAACTAACTGATGTGCATTAGTTTTTAATAATTGTCCATAAACCTGAACCGACAACCAAGAATGAGCAAGTCCTTTACTCGTTTTCAATTGCTCTTTATTTTGTTCCAAGAAATCTTGAAACAGAACAGAGTTTTCTTGATTTAATAAGTTTTCAATGAATTTTTGTGAAGTCATATCTAAAAATTTCCAATAGCAAGAACTCTTTTAGAATGGAATCTAGAAGAGTTTATCAAAATTAATATATACCGATTACTTGCTAAAATCACTCTCTTATATTATTGTGTTCATAATTGAGTTTTAGTAATGTATCGGCATGATACCTATCGGTAAATTTACACTAGAAATGGAATTATTTACTATTATTCTTAATATTCTTTTTAAAAAATTAACGTGCGTACGAAAGTTTAAAGCAAAAAAAAGGATGCCCTAGGTTAGGCATCCTTTAAAGAAAAGTGAAAAAAACTATTTACTAATAGCAAGTTTAAATGTAGAAGCTTGTCCGTTTTCAGTTGAAACATTCATTGTGTAAAGACCTTGTTTAAGATCAGACACATCTAATTTCAATGAAGAACCTTGCGATGCTACATTAAGTGATTTTACAAGTTGTCCTGCATTGTTATAAACTGTTACAGCAACCTCACCATCAACATCTTGAGTAAATGGTACCGTTACAGTAGTAGTAGCAGGGTTAGGATAAGCTGATCCTTTTTCTGAAATCTCATTTTCATCAACTCCAATACCAACTAATCCTACTTGGATAGCAGGAATCATATCCTGTCCATATCCTGCTGAGAATCCTACAGATTGATCAGAAGCACTATATAGAGAAGCTTTTGGTAAATCAAAATTAGCTTGATCTCCACCGATAACTTCATTATAACGTCTTGTAAATAGGTAATTTCTAGAATCATCGTAACCTGTTGACATACCAGCCTCTGGCATTACACAAACTTGGTAACGAATAGAAGGATCAACTTCGATATCACCTGGTAAAGAAACTAGTACATTTTGACCTCTTTCTGAATCATTTGTATAAGCGTATTCGTTTGAAGTTACTTCATCACGATCTGTTAAATCATCTTCATTCCATTCATATACTCTAACAGTAGCAGTTTTACCTACAATACCAGAACCTCCCATATTAATAATAGCATGGTCAAATTTTACAGTACTTTCTTCCATTTTTGGAAACTTAAAAGTAATACAAGCTTCACCATCTGGTACAGAAGCTGGATGTGTTACAAAGAAGTCAGGATCCATATTTCCGTTTTCATCCAAACGGATATATGAAAGATCAATATCTTCATTAGACACCATCATTTTATCTGAGAATGTGTTATCATCCATATCATTATCTGTTGAATCAGAAGTAACGGTATAAGTGATTACATATTCAGCATTAGCCGTGAATTCAGCTGCCATAAAATCTGGTAAAAGAAAAGACTCTACAGAGTCGCTCATTAATGAAGCCACAGGTTGAGTCGTAACATCATATACTACAGTTCCATTTTTAGTTATTTTAGCGTTTAACTGAACATTAGTAGCGGTGTTTTTCCCAACATTTCTAACCCAAGTACCTACAGGAATAACAATATCATTTGAATCTGTCAATACTGTTTTAGGCATTTTAGAGTAAGGCATAATTGCGTTGTCTCCACTTTTACTAATTAAGTCATTTCTCAACACTTTGTTTCCTACTTTATTCCCCATAAAAACTTTGCAGGTACCTGCATTGATATGAGGGCGAAGAGCTTCACCTTGAGTAGAAGAAATCATCATCATAGGAATAGTCACGTTTTCAGAAACTGCATTTCCTCCGATAACTCCATAGCTTAAAGAAGTTCCTCCAAGTGTTCCAAATGAAGCATTTGAATCAATAACAATTAAAGCAATTGCTCCAGCATTTTGAGCATTTAATGCTTTATCTGCAAAAGAACATTGCCCTCTAAAAAGCACCCCTATTTTACCAGCAACATTACTTGTTGTAATAGGCCCACATCCTAGAGAATCTGAAGATTGAAGATATATCAAAGAACCCTCCAAACCGTTAGTATCTACCTTTAAGTTTAAAGCAGGAGCACCTTGTTTACCCCAACCATAAGAAGGATCGTTATAAAGTAAAGAATCTACTTTTTGTTCTGCAGCGCTTGGCTCAATAACAAAAAGTTCTGGATCAGCTTCATTTTGTGCAAAAGCTCCAAATCCAGTAAACATTGCTGCTACAGCAAATAAAATTTTCTTCATGAGTAATTAAGTTTAAGTTTTTTCTAATCCCAAATTTAAGCAATTATCTTCTAATTTTTAAGAAATTATCAAATTTTAATGAATTTTCACTAAAATATTTTGGTCAATTTCTAAAATCAGTTTTTCAATTGAAACTTTTGAAAATGAGCGATACTATCACAATTTTGGACTTCGAAAACGTATTTTTTTTGAAAAAAAGAAGTTTCGAGAAAATATTCCTTACAAGGTTTGGCTTCTCTGTTTTTTACCGAGGCTTCCAGTTCTTGAGCTTCAAACTTTTTTTCTAGCATTTCTTGAGAAACACCTTCTTTTTTCATTTGCAAAGTAAAACTATCACTATATGTCTTCTGTTTTTTTGCAATATTACTTACGATTCTTTCAGAAGGGAAATACGTTCCTTTGTATCCTGTTTTTGCCCAGATGGCTTTTACTAATATTATCCCTAAGATAATTCCTATGGCATAATACATGAGTTTTTTCTTAAGACTCATTTTGTTTTAAAATTTTGGAAAAAAGATTGATAAATTGGTATATGGAAGGTCAAATGTTTTGCTAATAAACTCATTTGTGGTCTTTCCTTTTAATGCGTACAGACTATTCCTAAGGTTTATATTTCCGTAAATAGTGTTTTGAATTCCTCCTTGCTCACCTATTTCTAGTAAAATTGGTGCAAAAATATTACTCAGAGCATAGGATGCTGTATAAGGTACTGATGATGCAATATTTGGCACACAATAATGGGTTACTCCATATTTTTTGTAGGTAGGGTTTTCTAATGTTGTCACTTCCGAGGTTTCTGAACACCCTCCCCTGTCTATGGATACATCTATTAATATAGCTCCATCTTTCATTTGTTGAACATGATGATCAAAGATGACCATTGGGCATCTTCCTGTTGTACCTCTTATTGCTCCTATAACCACATCAGCGTTAAGTAGCGCTTTTTCTAATTCTTTTGGCTTTATTAGAGCCGTGTAGACTCTCTGCTGGAATAAATTCTGAAAACGACGTAATCTTTGAATATTTGAATCGAATACTTTTACAGATGCTCCTAAACCCAGTGCACTTCTTGTGGCATACTCTGCTACAGTTCCTGATCCTAGAATAACTACCTCTGATGGTGGAATCCCAACTACAGCTCCTAATAACTTTCCTTTAGCATTAGGTGCACTTCCTAAATAATAACTGGCGAGTTGAATTACTGAGTTTCCTGCGATTTCACTCATGGAACGAACCACAGCAAAGGTATCATGATTATCCTTGAGTAATTCGAAGGCTATTGCTGTTATTTTTTTTCTCTGGAGTGCTTTGAAATATGCTCCATTAACCAGCTGAAGTGGTAGCGCTGAGATTAACAAAGCCCCTACAGACATCATTTCTATTTCTTCTATGGTAGGAGGATTCATTTTCAGGACGACTTGGGTGGAAAAAATCTCTTTTGACGAATAGATAATCTGAGCTCCAACCTCAGAATAATCATTGTCCGTATATCCTGCAGAAACCCCTGCTCCTGTTTCAATAAGAATTTCAAATCCATTTTTCACTAACAAATCAACTCCTTCTGGAATCAAAGGAACACGTCTTTCTGCTGAGTCTTGTTCTTTTGGCACTCCGATACTCAAGCTTTTTTTTGCTTTTTGTATTTCAAGAGTTTCTTCACTTGGAAGGAAAAATGAGGATGAATTTAATTCTTTATTCATATCGATCAAATTATTCCCAAAATTACAAAAGAAAAACCCCCGAAACAAGTTCTTGTTTGAATCGAGGGTTGTCTATAATTCAGAATAGATAAGCTTATGATAATCCTTTGATTACTCCATTTTCATCAATATCCATTCCTTCTGCGGCAGGAATACTTGGCAATCCAGGCATTCTCATTACTTTTCCTGCAATAGGAATTAAAAATCCTGCTCCATTTGCTACTTCAATGTCTCTGATGTGGATTACAAAACCTGTTGGACGTCCAACGAGTTTTGCATCATCTGAAAAAGAATACTGAGTTTTTGCCATACAAATAGGAAGATGATCTAAGTCTATTGCTTTTATTTGCTTTAAGAGTTTTTTAGCTTTTGTTGAGTATTGCACGCCATCGGCTCCATAAATATTTTTGGCAATAGTTTCTATTTTCTCTTCTATAGATTTATCGAGATCATAGAGTGCCTGATAATTTGACTCTTCTTTTGAAATTTCATCTACAACAGCTTGTGCTAAATCTTGACATCCATTTCCTCCATTTGCCCATCCATCACTTAGCGCTGCTTGTACATTATATGCTAAACATTTTTCTTTTATAAAGTCTATTTCTTTAGTGGTATCTGTTGGGAATTTATTAATTGCTACAACTGGATTTATTCCAAATTGACGCATATTATCTATATGTTTATAGAGGTTTTCCATTCCTTTTTCTATGGCTGTCATATTAGATTCTTTTAGTTGATCTTTTGGCACACCTCCATGAAATTTCAATGCTTTTACTGTTGCCACTATTACAATAGCTTTTGGATTCAAGTTTCCATATCTACACTTTAGGTTTAGAAATTTTTCGGCACCTAAGTCTCCTCCAAAACCTGCTTCTGTTACTACATAGTCGGCATAAGAAAGCCCCATTTTTGTCGCCAAAATAGAATTTGTTCCCTGTGCAATATTTGCAAACGGTCCCCCATGAATTATCGCTGGATTTCCTTCTAGAGTTTGTACTAGATTTGGCTTTATGGCATCTTTAAGCAACATTGCCATAGCTCCTGTTACATTTAAGCTTTTTGCAAATACTGGTTTTTTTTCAAAGGTAAACCCTACCAAAATATTGTCTATTCTTTGTTTAAGATCTTCTATTCCATTTGCCATACAGAGTATTGCCATAATCTCTGATGCTGGAGTAATGTTAAAACCGTCTTGACGTGGAATTCCATTCGCAGTTCCTCCTAGCCCTATGGTAATATCTCGTAATGCACGGTCATTCATGTCCATTACTCTTTTCCAAAGAATAGTTCGTGGATCAATATTTAGGCTTCGTTTTGCGTTTTGAAGGTTGTTATCAATTGCGGCTGCTAATAAATTGTTTGCCTTTTCAATTGCCGAAAAATCTCCTGTAAAATGAAGATTGATGTCTTCCATAGGAACTATTTGAGAATATCCTCCACCTGCTGCTCCTCCTTTCATTCCAAAAACTGGACCTAATGAAGGTTCTCTTAATACAGCTATTGAATTCTGACCTATTTTATTTAGACCATCATTCAAACCTATAGAAACCGTGGTTTTTCCTTCTCCAGATGGTGTTGGAGAAATGGCTGTTACTAAAATTAGGTTACTATTTTTTTGATGATCAGTGTTTATTAATGATAGTGGTAATTTTGCTTTATACTTCCCATAAAGCTCTATTTCTTCAATATCAACACCAAGTTTTGTGGCGATATCCACAATGGGTTCCATCGTATTTTCTTGCGCTATTTTAAGATCTATGTTCATTTCTGAGATTTTTGCTCAAATGTAGGAATTCAAACTTTATTCAAAATGATTTTAACCATTATTTTTTGGTGATTTTAATCATAAAAAAAGCACAAGAAATTCTTGTGCTTTTTGGGTGTTTTTTCAAATTAGAAAGACTCTATAGGTTTTCTAAAATAAATTTTGTCATTTTATTATACAAATGGACTCTTGTATTTCCGTTGTTTCCACCATAAATTCCGTGATTTTTATCTGGGTATATTTCTGAGTCAAAATCTTTATTTTCGGAAATTAATTTTGTCATCATTTCTATTGCGTTTTGATAATGGACATTATCATCGGCAGAACCATGAATTAATAAATACTTACCTTTAAGCTTTTTAGCATGATGAATGGGTGAATTCAAATCATATCCTTTTGCGTTTTCTTGAGGTGTTCTCATATATCTTTCTGTGTAGATACTGTCATAATAACGCCAGTTTGTTACTGGAGCTACTGCAATTGCCATTTTAAACTCTTTATTTCCTTGAAACAAACAATTTGATGACATATATCCTCCATAAGACCATCCCCAAATTCCTATCCGACCTCCATCTACATAAGGCAATGAAGCTAAATACTTATTAGCGTCTATTTGATCTTCTGTTTCTAATTTTCCTAATTGTAAATAAGTTCGTTTCTTGAAATCACTTCCTCGTCCTCCTGTTCCTTGGTTATCAAAACAAGCAATTATGTATCCGTAATCTGCAAGCATTTGATACCACATAAAGTTTCCTCTTGGATCAAATTTATCGAGTACCATTTGAGATCCTGGTCCTCCATAAAGATACATCAAGACTGGGTATTTTTTCTTAGGGTCAAAATCTCTTGGCTTAATCATATATCCATGTAAGTCCACCCCAGATCTATTGGTAAAAACTACAAATTCCTTTTTGGATACTTTTAAATTCTTTAACTGGTCTCTCAGTCTTTTTGAGTGTTTTAAAGTCCTTAAATTATTACCTTTATTATCTCTAAGTGTGATAATATTGGGCGTATTCACATTACTATAATGATCTATAAAATATTCGAAACTTTTACTAAAACTAGCATCATGTGTCCCGTCTTGCTTAGTAAGCTCTATAATTTTTTTAGTTCCCAGTTGTGTTTTATATATTTTCCTTTGTAAGTGTGAAGCTTTGGTAGACTGAAAATAAAGTGTTCTTGTTTTTTCATTTATTCCATAAAACTTTGTCACCTCCCATTTACCTTTGGTAATTTGTTTTTTCTCTTTTCCTTTTATATCATATAGATACAAATGTCTATACCCATCTCTTTCTGATGACCAGATAAAACTTTTTCCATTTTTTAGAAAAGTTAAATCATCGTGTATTTCTACATAAGCTTTGTCTGTTTCTGTAAAAAGCACTTTTGCAGATCCTTCATGAGCATTTACCAAGAGGAAATCAAGTTTATTTTGGTGTCTATTCATTCTTTGAACAGTCAATAGTTTTGGATTTTTAGACCATTTAATTCTTGGAATATAAAATTCATTTTCCGAGGCTACTGGTGCTTCAAATTTATCTTCACTGTTGATATCATAAATCCAAATGCTTACTTCAGAATTTTTCTCTCCAGCTTTTGGATATTTAAATATATCCTGACTTGGGTAAAGTTGTTGATTGAACATATCCATGGAAAAGTATGGAACTTTGGATTCATCAAATCGGTAATAAGCTATTTTGGTTCCATCTGCATTCCATTGGAAAGCTTTATTAAAGCCAAATTCTTCTTCATAAACCCAATCTGGAGCTCCGTTAATTATTTCTTCTTCTTTTCCATCATTAGTAACTTGACTAATTTTTCCAGACTCTAGGTGTTTTATATACAGATTTCGATCTTTTACAAAAGCTATTTTTTTAGAATCTGGAGAAAAAGTTGCGAGCATTTGTTTTCCCTCTGCTACTTTTTCTACTTGTTTAGTGGCTCGATCATAGATATAGAAATCTGCCTTAAAACTATGGCGGTAAATATTTTCTCTATTTGCTGTAAGGAGAATTTTTGTTTCATCGGCATTAAATTCATAGGAACTAAAATAGATTCCATCAAGATCCTCTGAGCTTAATACGACCTCTTGTAGTTTTTGAAAATGGTAATCATATTTATGAATTTCGGTTTTGCTTCTTCCAAATTCTTGGGTGGTATAATGCAAACCATCATCCATGGAACGAATTCCAGAAATATAATCTTGCCTATACTTTCCTTTTTTCCAAATATCTTCCTGTGATATTTCTGATTCTTGGGCGAATACAAATCCTGAAAGAATACTTCCTAGTATTAATAGTATTTTCTTCATTTTATTTTGTTGGTCTCAATTACGTTTTATCGGTTTTCGCTTTGTGAAAAAATATTTTTTCACAAAGCCGTGTAGGTAAATTTAATGATTTTGAATGATATTTTAAGCTAATAAAATTTCTACCTACTTTTTTCGCATAAAAAAAACCTGAGAACAGTTATAGCTCTCAGGTTTTGTTTTTGTTATTTTTCTTTTTCTGTTTACTCAGAAATTATGTCAAATCCACAATAAGGGATAAGCACTTCAGGGATCTTAACACCTTCAGGCGTTTGATAATTTTCTAGAATAGTTGCCAAGATCCTTGGTAATGCCAACGAACTTCCATTCAAAGTATGACACAATTCATTTTTCTTGGTTTCTTTATTTTTATATCTACACTTGAGTCTATTGGCTTGGTAGGCTTCAAAGTTTGACACAGAGCTTACCTCTAACCATCTTTCTTGTGCAGTTGAATAGATTTCAAAATCATAAGTAATTGCCGAGGTAAACCCAAGATCTCCTCCACAAAGCCTTACAATTCGATATGGCAATCCTAAATTATTGACTAATTTCTCAACATGAGCTACCATTTCTTTTAATGCTTTTTCAGACTCCGATGGCTTTGTAATTTGTACAATTTCCACCTTTTCAAACTGATGTAATCTATTCAACCCGCGAACATGAGCACCATAAGATCCGGCCTCTCTTCTAAAACAAGGAGAATAAGCTGTCATTTTCACAGGAAGTTCTTTTTCTTGCAAAAGCACATCTCTGTACATATTTGTCACAGGAACTTCTGAAGTTGGAATAAGGTACAAATCATCTTTTTCATTGTGATACATTTGTCCTTCTTTGTCTGGTAATTGTCCAGTACCATATCCTGATGCTTCATTAATTACAAATGGAGGAATTACTTCGCTATATCCTGCATCGCGGTTAAAATCAAGAAAATAATTAATCAAAGCTCTTTGTAAACGAGCCCCTTTTCCTAAATAAAATGGAAAACCTGCTCCTGTTACTTTTGCCCCGAGCTGAAAATCAATTAACTTAAATTTTTCGGCAATTTCCCAATGAGGCTCTGCTACTTTTAATGAAGGGACAACGCCACCTTCCTTTATCATCACATTCTCACTATCATCTTTCCCTAGAGGAACGATTTCTTGAGGCAAATTTGGCAACTGACGAAGCGCTCCAACAAGCTTTTCACTCACTTCAATACTTTCAGGTTTCAAAGCTTTTATTCGAGCACTAATTTCTTGAGTTTGTTTCTTTACCTCCTGAGCTTCTTCTACTTTACCAGCCTTAAAAAGTCCTCCTATTTGCTTGGAAAGATCATTGGACTGAGCATTCAAAGAATCCATTTCTTGCTGAATGGACTTTCTTTTATCATCTAATCCGATAACTTCATCTATCAAATGAAAATCATTGAAAGTTACTCGCTTTTTGAGCCCCTCAATAAGTCTTTCCCTATTCTCTCTAATAAAAGGTACTTGTAACATGGTAAAATATTTTTTAAGAAGCAACAAAATTAGCCGTTCCAAGTCCAAAAAACAAGAATAATAGAAGAAAAAAAGCAGAAAAATGATAGAAAATGTTTGACAAAAATGTAGAATACGATAAAAATTCGTATATTTGGTAGAACAAAGCATATTTTCTACAAAAATGTCAAACAAAAAACCCATACCATACCCAGAATTCGACGAAGATGATTACAAAGTAACTATGACCAAGTTTTGGAGAGCAGTTTTAGTAGGCGATATTGTAAATTCAAGACAAGAAAATCCCGAAATATACCTAAACGAACTTAAAACCGTACTTCACCAATACGCAAAATACAAAAATGATTATCAAATATATAGAGGAGACAGCTTTCAAATCCGTGTAGAACCCGAAAAAGCCTTTATTTGTGCTTGTCATTTAAAAGCAGCCATCAAAAAACACAAAAAACTCGATATCAAAATTTCCATAGGAATAGGTTATGAAGAAGTCTATAGTAACCGTGTTGCAGAGTCAAGCGGTTCTGCCTATTTATACTCAGGAGACAGGTTTGACATGATAGGCAAAAATTTACTCGTCATACAATCCAGTGATGCAGTATATAATCAAACCATGAATCTCATTTTTGGTCTATTCATGCACATTGCAAATAACTGGCAACCTGCCATGGCATACATCATTTCCGAAAGACTAAAACACCCAAATAAAACTCTTAGAGAACTCTCTCCAATCGTAAAAAAATCTCATAGTACTATTTCCACAGCTCTTAAAAGAGGCTCTTTCAAAGAACTTCAAAAAGTAAACAAGTATTATATTCAAAAAACGAAAGAGATATGTCAATAATTATCCTTAAAATACTGATTGCACATTTTTTAGGAGACTTCGCTCTTCAGCCAACACATTGGGTAAAAGATAAAAATAAGAAGAAAATTCGATCTAAATATCTATACCTCCACACCTTAATTCATTTCCTTTTATTAGCAATTATTTTCTTGTTCAATTTTGAATATTTGGAAATCATTATCGGAGTTACTGTTGGGCATTTTCTCATTGATATTTTAAAAATTACTTTCTTATCAAAATCAATAAAAAATTGGTCTTTTTGGGTCGATCAACTTCTTCATATAGCATTAATTTTATTTCTTGCTTTTACCTTTTTCAATGGAGCTATAAAATGGGAACTTCTTAACAGTATTAAAGTTTGGGCAATCATTTTTGGGGTAATTTTCTTGCTTTTTGCTTCTCCTATCATTATGAAACAAATCATGCAGTTTTGGTTTTTCTCAGAAGACAAAGAAAAAGATTCTCTTAAAAATGCGGGTATGATTATAGGGGTTCTAGAGCGACTTTTTGTTTTTGCTTTTATTCTTCTGTCTGAATGGAGTGCTATTGGACTTTTAATTGCAGCCAAGAGTGTTTTTCGTTTTGGAGATTTATCAAGGGCTAAAGACCGAAAACTTACAGAGTATATTTTGATAGGTACTTTATTTAGTTTTGGAATTGCTTTTGTTATTGGAGTTTTTGTAAGGCGCTATTTTTAAATTCTTTGAGAAGAATAAATACTCGCCTTACCAGATACAAAAAAAGCAATATAAACTGCCACAAAGATAAAGACACTATGTTGCCAACCAAACAATTCGCCTCCCATCAGAAAACAGGCTAAAGGTGTATTCGTAGCTCCAGAAAATACTGCAACAAACCCCATAGCAGCAAGTAGAGCAAACGGAATTGGGACAAAAATACTTAAAGCTGATCCCAAAGTAGCACCAATAAAAAACAAGGGTGTTACTTCTCCTCCTTTGAAACCCGCCCCGAGAATAAACGTTGTAAGTAATAACTTGAAAATAAAATCATAAGACAAAGAAGGCTCGATAAAAGCAGACTCTATAACTTCAACTCCTAAACCGAGATAACGGGTATTTCCTGAAAGTAAAATTGGAATCATAAAAATAATCCCACCAATAACTGGGTACCAAAAAGATTTAAGAGGAATACGCTTAAATAAAGCTCCAAAATAATGACTTAACTTGGCAAAAAGCCAAGCAGTAGCACCAAAAAGCACCGAAACAATAAGAATCCAAAACACTGTTTCAAAAGACCAATCATCAAAAACAGGAACCAAGAAATGAGCATGATGAACAGGATATAAATTACAAGAGAAATCAGCTACAAAAGCCACCAGAACACTTGGCAACAGATAATTTATTTGAAAACGCCCTCTTTTAAATACTTCTATACCGAAAATTGCTCCTGCTAAAGGTGTTCCAAAAACTGATGCAAAACCTGCCGAAACTCCTAAAATCATCAATAAAGATCTATTTGGATTAAGCCACTTAAACAAAGCTCCGAGCCAATCGGATATTACCCCTCCCATTTGCACTGCCGAACCTTCTCTTCCTACAGAACCACCAAAAACATGAGTAATTGTTGTTCCCACTAAAACTAGGGGAGCCATTAACCAAGGGAGTCTCTTTGTTGGATCAAAAAACTGATCGATGATTAAATTATTTCCTTTTTCGGACTCCTTACTGCCATAGAAATACAAAATTCCACTTAGCAAACCTCCTAAAGGTAAAAGAGCTACCAACCAAAAATTTTGAGATCGTACCTCAAAAGCCCATTCCAACGCTAAAAGCAAAACTGCTGAAGCACTTCCCACCGAAAAACCAATGAGAAGAATCATCAACAGAAATCCTAAAATATCTTTAAAGTTTTTAAAGTTATGAAATTGGAGTAACCGCATCAAAAACTACACTTTACCTTCATAATGATCATCCCATTTTTTCTCAACAGGATTATGAAGTTTTCCAACAGATTTTGCAACAATAGTAGAAACAGTAGCATCTCCTGTTACGTTAATAGTTGTTCTGAGCATATCCAAAGGTCTGTCAACAGCAAATATGAGTGCTAAAGCAATCGGTAATTTATCTGCTGGAAAACCTATAGAATCTAAAACAATCACCAGCATTACCATACCTGCTCCAGGAACAGCTGCAGACCCAATTGAAGCCAAAAGTGCTGTAAGAATAATCGTAAGTTGGTTAGAAAAAACCAAACCTTCTGGCCAAAGTACTTGCATAATAAACACAGCAGCAACAGCCTGATAAAGACTCGTTCCATCCATATTGATTGTTGCACCAACAGGAAGTACAAAACTAGAAACTTCTTTATCCACACCCACGTGTTCTTCTACTCGTTCCATAGTTACAGGAAGTGTGGCTGCACTAGAACTTGTAGAAAAAGCTAATAACTGTGCAGGACTTATCTTTGATAAAAACCAAAAAGGAGATTTCTTTGCCACAACCGATATCAAAATCAAATAGAAAATCACCATAAGGATTAATCCTAAAACAACAACACCTGCATAAGCCAATAATCTCATCAATATTTCGGGATCATCGGCAGTTACAATTACTTTTGCCAATAAAGCAAAGACTGCAATAGGTGCGGTAATCATAATTAAATCAACCATTTTTAGAACCACTTCATTCATTGAGTCGAAAAAGTTCTTGAGAGGTTTTGCTTGCTCCTCTTTTACCAAAAGCATAGAAATACCAATAAAAATAGTGAAAAATATGACCTGCAACATGAGTTTATTATTTCCCATTGCGGTAAAAATATTACTAGGTACCATGTCTACCAAAAACTGAAGTGCTGGTACATCTTTCTGTTGGGTAGCAGTAGAAATTCTTTTTTGGATAGTAGAATCACTCGCATAAGACTCCGTGAGTTTTGCTATAGTTTCCTCAGAAATACCAGCTCCAGGTTCTAAAACATTTACAAGTACCAAACCTATACAAATAGCAACAACAGTGGTTCCAATATAAATAAGAATGGTTCTCCCTCCTATTTTTTTAAACTTAGAAATATCTTTAAGATCCGATATTCCTTTAATTAAAGAAGCAACAATTAACGGTACAGCTATCATTTTAAGCAAATTCACAAAAATTTGCCCTAAAGGAGCTATCCAATCCTGAATAAATTCTTTTCCCCAAGAAAGATTAGACATCAAAAAACCGAAGGCAATTCCTAATACCATTCCGATAAGTATTTGCCAGTGTAATGCAAGCTTTTTTCCCATAAATAAATACGATTGATGGCACAAATTAAACAAATTTTCTTTGTACTTTTACTTCTTACAATTTTTTAAATATAAAATTTCATGTTTATCAAGAAGAAATCTCTCGCAATATTGCTCATAAGCTTCTTATTTGTCAATATTTTCCATTCTTGTAAAAAAAAGGAAACAGCTCAGGAAATTCAGTCTAATTATCACCTTGAATACTTCTCTGGTGACGGACTCTCTGTTCACGAACCTTTCTTAGCTCAATTTGATTTCGAAATCCTTCAAGATACACTCTCAAAAATTGATTTATTAGACCATTGTCAAATAAAACCCAAAATAGCAGGAAAATGGTACTTTTCAGATTCTAAAACGATTGCCTTTAAACCCGAAACTCATTTTGATTTTGCAAAGCAATATGAGGTGAAAATTAAACTCAAAGGGCTACATAGTCAATTTGGAAATAACCAAAAAGATTTTGAGACGAGCTTTAAAACTCGGGAACTCTCTTTTAGAGTGAACTACAAAGAGACACAGTCTTATAATAAGAAATACCAATACGTTCTGGGAAAAGTAGAATTCTCTGATGCTGTAAAAAATTCAGAAGCTCAAAAAATCATTGAGGCTCAAATTGAAAATCAATCAATTGCGATAAAATGGATTGGACATAAAGACTTATCAAATAAATATCATGAATTCAAACTTGATAGTTTAACAAGAACAGATGCCGATCAAAAGGTGAAAATATCTTGGGATGGAAACGCCATAAACGTAGAAGAAAAAGGTAATTTGGAAGTCGTTATTTTTGCCAAAAATGTTTTCAAAGCCGTATCTGCAAGAATTGAAAACAAAGAGTCAAATGCCATTTTGGTTAACTTTTCAGAAAAACTCAAGAAAAATCAAAATTTATCAGGACTTATCAAATTAGGAAGAATAAAATTTACTACTAAAACTGAAGGAAACAACCTATTTATTTATCCAAAAGGATTGATTTCCAATAATATTCACCTAACAATCAATAAAAACATCAAGAACATTGATGGTGTTGCTCTCAAAAAAACATTCAAACAAACTATCCAATTTAATCCTGAACAACCTCAGATCAGAATTAAAAACAACGGAAATATTCTCACGAGTATTAACCAAAGTATGATTTATTTTGAAGCAATAAGCTTAAAAAAGGTTGATATTCAAATCATCAAGATTCCTAATGAAAATATGCTACAATTTTTTCAAGATAATTCTTATGCAGGAACATCAAGAATAAAATATGTAGGAAACCCTGTTGTGAAAAAAACAATTGATATCTCTACCAATAATTTCACATGGACAACTCACGCTATTGATCTGAACAAAATGACACGATTAGACGAAAATGCGCTATATCGTGTAGAATTTTTTATTCGCCCAGAATACAACCAGATTTGCGATATAGAAGCTAAAGATTTTAAAACGAGGTTTGATCAAGAAGATTACAACAGTCCAACTGAAAGTTCTCATTGGGATATGTATGATGACTACTATTATGCACATTATAAATGGAGAGAAAGAAACGACCCTTGTAAATTATCTTATTATTTAAAAAGAAGAAATGCCTTAACATCAAAAAATATCTACAAATCGGATATTGGAATTACTGCAAAAAAAGGGACGAATGACCTCAAAGTAGTTTTACTCAACATCATTGACAATTCTGCCATTGGAAATGCCGAAGTGAAAATTTATAATTTTCAGAAAAAACTGATTGCTATCTCTAGAACTGATGCTAATGGAATTGCAAGATTTGACGAGATCAAGTCTCATATTTCTTTTGTAGAAGCTATTTCTGGTCATGATAAAAATTACCTAAGACTGATGGATGGTAGATCGCTTTCATTAAGCCGTTTTGATGTAGGTGGAATGTCTGAAAAAGGAAATCTAAAAGGATTTATTTACCTAAACAGAGGTGTGAGAAGACCTGGAGATAAAATTGAAGTAAATTTTGTACTACAAGAGAACAAAAATGATTTACCAAAAGGAACGCCAATAACTTTTGAATTCTATGATCCTAAAGGAAAATTGATTAGCAGAAAAACTCAAGGGAAACTAGCAACAAACCACTACCACCAAACGTTTTCAACAAATATAGAAGACATTACAGGAAACTGGATGGTAAAAACCACAGTAGGAAATGCGGTATTTAGTAAGAATGTGAAAGTTGAAACTATTAAACCAAATCGTTTAAAAATCGCTTTAGATTTACCTAAAAAACTGAATTCTGATGACCAAAACAAAACGATAAACGGACAAGTAAAATGGCTTCATGGAGCAATTGCAAACAATCTACAAGTACATTCTGAACTCACTTTTTCTAGGAAAAAATTGAATATAAAAGGTTTTAATGCATATCACTTTGAGAATGAATACAGGACCTTTAATGCTCGTAAGTACCCAATTTTTCAAGGCAAGAGTGGAAACGATGGGAAATTTGCTTTTACTTTGAATTTAAAAAATCACTATAATTTTCCAGGAATGATGCGTGGGCACCTTTCTTCAAGGGCTTACGAAAAAGGAGGAGATTTTAGTATGAGCATGAGTAGTTTTGACTACTCGCCATTTAAACAATATGTAGGTATTTTGATTCCTAAAGGAGACAAAAGCAGAAATATGCTACTTACAGACAAAAAACATACCTTAGAATTTGCATTGGCAACAGAGAATGGAAAAGCAGTTGCTAATAAGAATATTGAAATAAAAATCTATAAAGTAAACTGGAAATGGTGGTGGGAAAAAAGAGCCGATAATTTCGTTTCTTATGCTTCTGGAAATGCATTGAATCCAAAATTCAAGAAAATAATAAAAACAAACTCAAAGGGAATTGCACAAATGCCTTTTGAAATTAAGTATCCAGAATGGGGAAGATACTTAGTAGTTGCAAAAGATCTTTCTGCTAAAAATGGACATATTGCCACAAAAACACTGAATATAGATTGGCCAGGATGGGCGGGAAAAAGTAAAAAACTAGATCCTACCTTTGCCTCTATCCTAAACTTTACGACAGACAAAGAAAAGTATCAAACAGGAGAAACTGCTCAACTTACTGTACCAAGTGCCGAAGGAGGAAAACTTATCGTTTCTATAGAAAAAGGAAAAGAGATTTTGGATATCCAGATGCACCCAACAGTAGCGGGGAAAACTCAAGTAAATATTCCTATCCGTTCAGATTTTAGTCCGAATGTGTATTTGAATGTATCTTTGGTGTATCCCCAAGAAAATAAAAAATCGGATTTACCCATAAGACTCTTTGGTGTTAAACCAATTTCTGTTTATAACCCAGCTACGGCACTCAATCCTGTGATTGATATGCAAGATGAAATAAAACCCGAAGAAGAATTTGAACTAGAGATTGCAGAACAAGACGGCAAAGAAATGAATTACACCATTGCGGTAGTAGATGACGGAATCCTAGATCTTACGAACTTTCGAACACCAAACCCTTGGAATCATTTCTATTCTAAAGAAGCACTTGGAGTAAAATCTTGGGATGTTTATGACGATATTATCGGTGCTTATACAGGGAAACTTAATCAAGTATTTGCGGTGGGTGGAGATGGCTCTGCTGGGGCAGCAAATAACAAAAAAGCAAAACGTTTTAAACCTGTGAGTATCCATCTTGGGCCTTTTAACTTGAAAGCTGGCGAAAAGCAAAAACACAAAATAAAAATGCCACGCTATATTGGTTCTGTACGCACCATGGTGGTTGCTACAAATACTGCAAAAAAGGCTTATGGAAAAAGTAACAAAACAGTAACCGTTAAAAAACCTTTAATGGTATTGAGCTCAGCTCCAAGAAAATTTGTAAAAGGCGATATTTTCAAACTCCCTGTTACTGTTTTTGCCATGAAATCTTCTGTAAAAAAGGTAAAGGTTTCTCTTAAAACTAATGACTTTATTGAAATTGTGGGTGAATCATCAAAGACAATTAAATTCAGTAAAGAAGGAGATCAAATTGTAGAATTTGACTGTAAAGTAAAAAGTAAAACTGGGAATGCCAAAATAGAAATTTTCGCAAAAAGCGGAAGGCATAAAGCTCAAGAAAAGATTAGTATCTACACAGATAATCCGAACAAAAAATTAGTAAAAACTTCTTCTATTACACTTGCAGCAAATGAAAGCAAGGAAATCCCAATTGAATATTTTGGGGAAGATGGTACAAATCGTGTAGGACTAGAATTCTCCAGTATTCCGCCTTTAAACTTAGGAAAAAGACTCGATTATTTGATTCGATATCCTTATGGATGCTTAGAACAAACTACTTCTAACTCCTTCCCTCAACTTTTCTTGGAACACATTAAAGAATTGACCAATGGGCAAAAAGTGAATATCCAAAATCACATGAAAAAAGCCATTAATAAAATTGCGAGAATGCAAAAAGACAATGGTAGCTTAGGGTATTGGTCTTCAAATAGCTATTATAATACATGGTCAAATATCTATGCTGGACATTTTATGCTTACCGCTGAGAAAAAAGGATATCAACTCCCTTATTCTTTTAGAGATAAATATCTTTCTTTCTTGTATAACACCATTTCTAACAAAGAAGATATACGACTCTCAAAAGCCTATGCTTTATATGTGCTTGCATTTGCCGATAAACCAAATGTATCAGCAATGAATAAGATGAGAGAACAGAATCATTTTAATGATTTATCTTTAGCTTGGCTTGCTTTGGCATATCAAGAAATTGGGCAAGAAAAAATTGCTAAAAGCATTCTTTCGAGAGTACAAATTTCTGATTGGAATAGCTATTCTACACATACTTACGGGTCTTCATTAAGAAATAAAGCCATTCTATTACTGGCTAATAAAAAACTAAAAAACAATTCTCAAGCAACAAGTTTAGCAAAAGAGATTTCAGATCAATTGGTGTCAAACAAATGGTATAGTACACAAACAACAGCCTTTAGTTTAATGGCTCTTGCAGAATTTGCTTCTGCAGAAAATTCTTCTATGAAATTTGAATACCGCCTTGATGGAAACCCACTTGCTACCGTAAACACGAAAACGAAAATTTATTCTGTAGATAGCAAAAATGCCAAAAAAGTCACACTAAAAAACCTCAATAACGGACCTCTTTATATTCAGAAAAAGCTTGAAGGAATCCCTGTTTTAGGAAATGAAATTGCGCTCTCCAACAAACTAAGCATAAACACTTATCCGCTTGATGAAAACAATAAAGTAATTGATCTGACAAAAGTAAAACAAGGAACTACTTTCTCATTTAAAATCATTGTAAAAAACAACGACAAAAATAAAGTAGAGAATATTGCTCTTACTCAATTGTTCCCTTCGGGATGGGAAATTTTACCGAGCTATAAGATCAATTCTTTTTTTGACGGTCAAGCCGATTTTGTGGATACTCGGGATGATCGTGTAAATGCCTTTTTTAGTCTGAAAGCAGGACAGAGTAAAACATTTAAAATCCGTTTGAATGCTTCCTATAAAGGGACTTATTATTTCTCGGGAACTCATGCAGAAGCGATGTATGATAACTCCTATTCGGCCAAGAAAAAGGGCTATTTTGTTTCTGTAATAGGAAATGAATAATCATATTTTTTTGTCATAGCACGTGAGAAGCATTCTAGAAAAAGTAAAAAAACACCCAAAAACATCCTTAGTACTATTGGTATTAGGGATGTTTTTCTATTTCTCTTTGCCCTCAAAACTTTTTCCAGAAGATTATTCTACAGTTATTTATGCCAAAAACGGCGAACTCCTTTCGGCTCATGTTGCAAAGGATCAACAATGGCGTTTTCCGCTTTCTGATTCCATTCCCAAAAAATTCAAACATTGTATTATCCAGTTTGAAGATGCTTATTTTGAATATCATCTTGGTTTTAATCCTATTTCAATTTTTAAAGCTTTAAAAGAGAACTATACCGCAGGAAAAGTAGTGAGAGGTGGCTCTACAATTTCTCAACAAGTGATACGTTTGAGCAGAAAAAACCCAAAAAGAACCGTTTTAGAAAAAGTCGGGGAATTGTTTCTCTCTCTTAGATTAGAACTCGGGTATTCTAAGGATGAAATACTTAGATTATATAGTGCACATGCCCCTTTTGGCGGAAATGTGGTAGGGCTTGAAGCGGCTTCTTGGAGGTATTTTAATACCAATTCAAATAATTTATCATGGGCTCAGTCTGCAACTCTTGCAGTGCTACCCAATGCTCCAAGTCTTATTTTCCCCGGGAAAAATCAGAAAAAACTTCTCAAAAAAAGAAATCGATTACTAAAAAAACTTCTTGATGAAGGAATCATTGATCAAGTTACTTTTGAAACGGCTTTACTAGAACCGCTCCCTCAAAAACCGCATTATTTAAACCAACATGGACTTCAACTAAAAGAATTTTTATCAAAAGAAGGCTTTTATGGAAAAACCAATTACACTACAATTGATTTTGGTTTGCAAAAAAAATGCGAATCTATTTTAGATTTTTATCATCGAAAATTCAAGGAAAATCAAATTTTCAATGGTGCAATTCTGGTTGTCAACACGCATAAAAAAGAAGTTGTAGCCTATATTGGAAACACAAAAACGAGCTCAGATAATCATGTTTTTGTAGATAATATTCAAGCTCCAAGGAGTTCTGGGAGTGTTTTAAAACCATTTCTATACGGGGCACTATTTGATGAAGGAAAACTCTTACCTCAGCAGCTCATAAAAGACATTCCCACACAATTATCAAGTTTTACCCCTCAGAACTTTGATGGTAAATATGATGGATTAGTCCCTGCATCAGAGGCGCTTTCCAGAAGTTTAAATATCCCAGCGGTGAGACAATTAAATAGGTATGGAGTAAGAAAATTTCGTAGTTTATTACATGATTTTCATTTTACTACCATACAGAAGCCTGCCAGACATTATGGAATTTCATTAGTTCTTGGTGGTGCCGAAGTTTCGCTTTGGGAACTCACACAAGCCTACACTAATTTAGCAAGTATCTTAAATGACTATCAGAAAAACCCTGAACAAAATTCTCCCTCATATTTCTACCCTATTTCTGTCTTAAAACAGAAAAAAACACCTTTATCACAAGATCCTGCCATTTCACCACAAGCCATTTATCATACCCTGAAAGCTCTGCATGGCGTGAAAAGACCTCGGCATGAGCAAGATTGGAATCTTTACGAAAGTGCCACAAAAATTTCTTGGAAAACAGGTACTAGTTTTGGTTTTAGAGATGCTTGGTCTATTGGTTATAATGGAAAATATGCTGTAGGTGTTTGGATTGGAAATTCTGATGGAGAAGGAAGACCGAATCTAACAGGAATAAATGCTGCTGCCCCTGTGATGTTTAAAGTATTTAAACAGCTAAAAAGTGGAAAAAAGCCTCAACTTCCCATATCTGATTTTGAGACCAAAAACTTCTGTAAAAAAACAGGATTTATTGCCAATGAATTTTGTGAAAAACAAAAGAAAAAAATCGCTTGTTCTGTAGAATTCCAAAGACCTTGCCCCTATCATACCCAAGTTTTTTTAGATAGCTTATCGCAATACCGTGTAAACAGCAGCTGTTATGATGTTCACGCTATGAAAAAAGATACCGTTTGGTCTTTGCCTCCGCTAGTGGAGTGGTTTTACAAAAAGAAAAATCCGATGATTAAAACGCCCATGCCTTATTTGCAAATCTGCGAAAAGGAAACTCGTAAAAAAATCGATTTTGTATATCCAAAAGCACATATTAAAACTTTTTACAGAACAAAAGATTATTACGAAAAACACGCTCCATTAATTTTTCAGGTAGCTTACCAAGGGGAAAATAAACCATTATTTTGGCATCTTGATGATCAATTTATTCAAAAAACTGAAATAGAACATAGTGTTCTTCTCACACCTGATGCTGGCATGCATAGACTCAGTATTTCAGATGAATCGGGAAATAGAATCAGTAAGGACTTTGAGGTTATTTTAACAAAGAAATAGAATGGTTTATATTTCTAAATGGAATTAATGCCTATGGCAGATAACACCATAAGCGGCATTATTTCTTCATCATCATATACACGCCATCTCTCAAAGGAAGTAAAAAAGATGTAAAGCGTTCATCTTCTTGAGCCAAAATGTTAAATTCTTTAATTTTTTGCGTTTTTAGATCTCCTTCACTTTCTGAATAAACTTTACCATACCACAAAACATTGTCAACAAGAATCAGGGCATTTTTATTTAGAAATGGAAATACTAAATCTACATATTCTCGGTAGCGTTCTTTGTCGGCATCTATGAAAACAAGGTCATATTTTTTATCCAGATTAGGGATAATTTCCATGGCATCACCTGTAAAAAAATTTATTTGATGCTCCACTCCTGCTTTTATTGCATATTCTTTAGCAATTTCCATAGTTTCCTCATTGATATCTATGGTATCTATAGAACCATCTATTGCCATTCCTTCTGCAAAACAAAGTGTTGAATACCCCGTGTATGTTCCTATTTCTAGGATATCTTTAGCATTTTTTAGCTGAGTAATCCATTTCAGAAATCGCCCTTGAACATGCCCAGAAAGCATATTGGGATAAAGACATTTTATATGAGTAGTTCTCCACAAATCTTTGAGAATTTGCGGTTCCTTTTCTACATTTTGTTCTAGATATTGGTTGAGCAATTGGTCTATCATGGTTGGGTATATTCTAGGGTACTTAAAGCATTTGGATTAAGAATTTTAGATGCCACACTTTGTATTTCCTCGGTCTGAATACTTTCTATTCTTTCGATAATTTCTTCAATGGTATCTACTTTTTTATGCAAACTCAAGCTTTTTGCCATTGACAGCATTAAGTTACAATTATTTTCTTGAGCAATAAAAATTTGACCCAGTAATTGTTTTTTAGCCTTCATCAACTGCCTAGGAGTAAGCTTTTTGTCAATCAAAAGATTACACTCTTTCGCAATCAGTTTTTTAACCCTATTTAAATGCCTTTTATCCGTTCCGAAATAAATTGTAAAAATCCCTGCATCTGAATAATAATGATAGTTTGACTCAATACTATAAGTGAAGCCATGTTTTTCTCTAATACTCATATTTAAGCGAGAGTTTAGACCCGGTCCTCCAAAGATATTATTTAACAAGATCAATACTTTTGCATCTTTATTTTGGCTCCCATAGGCTCTATTGGCTAAGATACAATGTGTTTGATAATTGGAAAGAGGCTTTGTAATCAATTGTTTTTCATAAGGAAATACAAGAGTATTTTTGGTTTCCACTTGTTTTGCAAACTGCATACTTCCAAAATATTTTTCTGCCCAAGCAAAAAGTCTTTCAGCCTTAATATTCCCCACAGAACTGAGAATCATTTTTTCAGTGCTATAGTTTTTTTGGATAAATTTTTGAATATGTTCTCTTGTAAAAGAAGCCACACTCTCTTCGGAACCGAGAATATTATTTCCTAAATCTGAATTTTTAAAAACAATTTCATCGATTTCGTCAAAAATTTGCTCCGAAGGATTGTCTTTGTATGAGTTTATTTCATCAAAAATCACTTCTTTTTCCTTCATCAGTTCCTTTTCAGGAAACACAGAATGGTTAACAATATCAGAAATGAGCTCCATGGCTCTTTTATAATCTTGCCTTAAAAACGAAGAATAGATAAAAGTCTCTTCTTTTGTCGTGTAAGCGTTCAGTTCTCCTCCCACATCTTCCATTCTTGAAAGAATATGGTGCATCCGTCTATTCTTTGTACCTTTAAAAAGACAATGTTCTACAAAGTGAGCCAGTCCAAATTCAGAAGTCTCTTCATGACGACTTCCCACTTGAACCATCCATCCAAAATGAGCAACCTCTTGAGTTACCTCTTTGTGGATTACACGAATACCGTTTGATAATGTATGGGTATAAAATTCCATTCGGCAAAACTACTTGATTTGTGAATTTTGCTTTGGTATTTTAAAGAAAAAATGCAGAAATGCACTTATTTTTTAAGACTAAGAATAGCCAATCGGTAAGATTCTAAACCAAAACCAGCTATGATTCCTTTACACACAGCCGAAAGCAAACTTTTGTGTCTAAAAGATTCTCTTTGATAAATATTTGAAATATGCACCTCTATCACTGGAGTTTGAATGCTTGAGATAGCGTCTCTAATGGCTACAGAAGTATGTGTATAACCTCCTGCATTTAGAATAATACCATCTGCTAGAGCGCCTTCTTGAATCCAATCTATAATAGCACCTTCATGGTTAGATTGAAAATATTCGAGGTGGATTTCTCCAAATTCGGATCGTAAATCATTTAAAAAATGCTCAAAACTTTGGTTTCCATAAATACTTTGTTCCCTAGTTCCAAGAAGATTAAGATTCGGTCCGTTTATAATTCGGATTTTTTTCATTTTAATAGCATTTGAGTAATAATTACAATAAGCCCGAAAAGTCCAAAAAAAGATTTCATGAATTCTTTCCAGAATGTGAGCCCATTATTCTTAGACTGGTGTCTGGCAATAAAAAAAGCACCTGCCAGCGAAACAAGAGCAAAATAAAAGAAATCCAGTAATACCATTTCTATTGTAATTGATCTCTAAAAACCCAAATCAGAAACATCAACACCACTATAGAAAGGATAAAAACAGAGCTTCCGCTATAATATTTTTTGTGTCTTTTTAAATCTTTGCGGTAAGCCCAGATTAAAAATCCGATAAAGCTTACCGCAAAGATTGCTGCAAAAACCCAATGTCCAGGTCCTACATCCATATTTTGTTATTTAGAAATTCTAAATTTTCCTTGAATTACAATAATATCTTTGATGAATTTGTCACCCAAAGATTTAAAGAAATTCTTTGACTTGTAAGTAATTCCGAATTTAGTTCTGTCGAAATCCAATTGTCCTACAATTGCTTCTGGAGCTTTTTCGTCTCCCTCTTTCGTGAAAACAATTTCTTCATCAATTGTTATTCCTTTAATCGTCAATTTTCCTTTTGCTACATAATGATTCTCTTTTTTCTCAACAGATTCAAATGTGAAAAATGCTTTTGGAAATTTTTCGGCATGAAAGAAATCTTCGTTTTTCAAGTGTCCTACTAAATCTGCATTGCTTTTTGCATCTTTAATATCTGTACAAGCGATAGAATTCATATCAAGCACAAACTCACCTTTGGTAAACATCCCTTCTTGAATTTCATAGCTAAGTTCTATAGCCTTTAGAGTACCTGTATGATCCTCAGTAAGCTTACTCCCTACCCAGCTGAATTCACTTGAAAGAACTTTTGAAGGCATTGCTTGCTCTTCTACTTTTTTCTCCACTTTGGCAGGAGCTTCATCCATTTTTTTGGTAGCGTTGTCAGATTTTTTATTTTGTCCACAACTTAGTACCATGGTTGTTAAAACCGCTAAGAATAATACTTTTCTCATGATTTGTTTTTTGACAAATATAAGAGAAGATCATAAATAACACCGTAGAATGTGTGGGATAATAACCAATTTTAGTAATTTTAGAAATTATTAATTTTAGGAAAACCATTACTCGAAAAGATATGTGTTTATTCAATTTCAGTTTCAGCAAAGCTAACTACTTGTTTGCTTTCGCTTTACTCTTCAGTTATTTTAGTTTTTCCCAGAACTTCATTCCCGTTGATGAGAAGAATATCCAGACAAATGCCACAAGGCATATCGTCCCTGATGTTTTTACAACTTATCAAATAAATCTTTTATCGATAAAGAATAGCTTAAATCAAGCTCCTCATGAAAATACGGTTTCTGTTGAAAACAGTAATCATTTCATCAGCCTTCCAGATGATCAAGGAAACTTACTTTCTTATCGTGTTGTGGAATCTCCTATTATGGAGTCTGGTCTTCAGGCAAAATATCCAAACATCAGAACCTATAAAATTGCCCAAGTTGAAAACAGTGCAATTAGCGGACGACTGGATATTTCACCTTATGGTCTTCACTTTATGATTGCAGGAGCAGATGGAGACATGTATTTAGATCCGTATTCGCAACATAATACCGATTTTGTAATGGTTTATTTAAAACAACACCTTCAAAATCCACACAATTTCCATTGTCATCAAGAAGGAGATCAAGCCAACGGAAATTCAAACCAGAATACGCCAAGTGTTCCTCAAGTACCGAATAATATTAACAATCCATTGCCTGGAATTTCTCCGAATGGATTAGTAGCTGCACAACCAGCACCTTCTATGATTCCTCATACGGTACTCACAAATGGTAGTTTTTTACGTTCTTACCGTTTAGCTCTTGCAACCACAGGAGAATATACTGCTTTTCATGGAGGAACCGTTGCTCAAGCACTAGCCGCAATGACTACAACAATGAATAGAGTAAATGAAATCTATGAACGAGATGTAGCTGTAAGATTGGTAATGATTAATAATACCGATACTTTGATTGAGGTTAATGGTGCTTCTGATCCTTATACCAATGGAAATACAGGGGTCATGATTAATGAGTCTCAAACACAAATTAATGCGATTATTGGCGCTGCAAATTATGATATCGGACACCTTTTTGGGACAAACTCTGGAGGTCTTGCAGGTCTTGGTGTTGTGTGTTTAAATAGCCAAAAAGCTAGAGGGGTTACAGGAAGTGGTGCACCCACAGGTGATCCTTTTGATATTGATTATGTAGCTCATGAAATGGGTCACCAATTTGGAGCCTCGCATACCTACAATAACAGTTGTAACGGAAACAGAACTGCCAGTTCTGCTTATGAACCAGGATCTGGATCTACCATTATGGCTTATGCGGGAATTTGTCCGCCAAACCTTCAATCTAATTCAGATTCACATTTTCATTTAAAGAGTTTAGATCAAATCAATAATTTGATTGTAAATTCTGCTGGATGTTTTACGCAAGCAATACCCAATTCTAATACTGCTCCAACGATTTCTGTTCCACAAGGTGGATTTAGAATTCCGATTTCAACACCCTTTGAACTCACAGCAACTTCTACAGATGTAGATGGAGATAGTTTAACCTACTGTTGGGAAGAATATGATCTTGGTCCAGTAACTACGACATTAAATACCCCCTCTGGAACTGAACCAATTTTTAGATCTTGGCCAGTGACAAATAATCCTACCCGAGTTTTCCCTAGAATAACAGACTTAATAAATAATACCACTGCAATTGGAGAATTGTTGCCTACTTATGACAGACAATTGAAATTCCGAGTGACTGTTCGAGATAACAATCAATCTGGTGGATCCTCTTTCCATGAAGTCGTATTTTTAGCTCATGCAGCAGCAGGACCTTTTGTAGTAAATGTTCCTAATGGTGGAGAATCTATTGCCGAGAATTCAACAAGTACTGTTACATGGAATGTGGCAAATACTGATATGGCACCAGTAAGTGCGAGTCATGTAGATATTTTCTTATCTACTGATGGAGGATTAACATACCCTATTACTCTTGCAACAAACGAAGTAAATGACGGTACAGCTGATGTATATTTCCCAACAAATATTATCCCTACTGGTTTTACACAAATCACTTCTTGTAGAATTAAAGTAAAAGCTTCTCAAAATATCTTTTTCGATATTTCAAATGCTAATTTTACCATTACACCACCTACCGCAGATGATTTCTTACTAAATGAAATTGCCAATGGTATTGATATTTGTGGAACAGATACTGGGAAATTTGAATTAGGAGTAACTAAAGTTCTTAACTTTGAAGATACAGTAACCCTAAGTACAACTGGAGTTCCTACCGGAGTAATCATCAATTTTGATACAAACTTAGTAGTACCTGATGATACAATTTCTGTAGATATTATCCCTAATGGAATCACGCCAGGACAATATAACTTTATGGTTCATGGAGTTTCTAATGGGCTCAATGATTCAGCTCAAATAAATTTCAATATTTCAGACACTTTACCAAATGCTTTGGATTCACTTATGTTCCCTGCTCACCAAGCAACGAACGTAACTCTTGGAGTGAACCACACTTGGTCTGCTGGAACCAATAATTGGGGATACCATATCCAGGTTGCTACAGACAGTCTTTTTACTAATATTGTTAGAGAAGACAGCACCAATACCAACTCTTGGGCTGTAAATCCACCTTATGATCAATCTACAATTTACTTCTGGAGAGTCGCTTCATACAATTCTTGTGGTCATACAGAATGGGTAGATACTTTTAAATTTGAAACCGATGTACTCAACGTAATACCAGGTTGTACAGATACTGCTGCCCTCAACTATAACCCTAGTGCCAATACAGATGATGGGTCTTGTATTCCTAAAGTTTTTGGATGTACAAATCCCAATGCAACAAACTACAATGCCAGTGCAAATATCGATGATGGATCTTGTGTGATAGAAGGATGTACAAATCCTGCAGCAACAAATTACAATCCTGATGCTACAGTTGACAATGGAAGTTGTATTATTTTGGGTTGTACAGATTCTACCGCTCTAAATTACAATCCTGATGCGACCTTAGACAATGGATCTTGTATTCCAAAAGTATTCGGATGCATGGACACCACGGCATTTAACTATAATCCAACGGCAAATGTAGATAACGGAACTTGTATCATTCCTACATTTGGGTGTAAAGATCCACAAGCTACAAATTACGATTCCACAGTACTTGTGCACCAAGCATCATTCTGTTATTATTCTAGTGGATGTACAGATTCTAGTTATACAAATTACGACCCATTTGCTACCGTTGACAACGGAACTTGTGCGATGGATAGTGTGTACTTTAATATGAGTATGGTTCAAGATTCTGTATTTAATTTCTATATCACAACTGCCCCAGGCTTAGAAGTAGATTATGTGATCTGGAACTTAGGAGATGGTAGTCCAATAGATACAGCAGATAATGCGATACAACACTACTATACTTCTGATGGAAGTTATGTAATCAATGCGCAAATTTATACCACCAGTAATAATTCTTGGCTATACCATATAGACACGGTTATTCAGGTAGATATTAGAGGATGTACAAATCCACAATCTCTCAATTTTTCTGTAACAGCAGTGATTGATGACAATTCTTGTACGCCTCACATTTTTGGATGTAATAACCCCGATGCAACAAACTATAATCCTAATGTAACAGTAAACAACGGAAGCTGTATTATCCCAGGATGTACAGATTCTACAGCAATCAACTATAATGCTGATGCAACTACAGACAACGGTTCTTGTATCGCTTCTGTTCCTGGATGTATTGATTCTACAGCGTTTAATTATAATGCAAACGCAAATACAGATGACGGATCGTGTATTCCATTCATTTATGGATGTCTTGATTCTAATGCCTTTAATTATAACCCAAGTGCGAATTCAGATACGGCTAATTCTTGTATTCCTAAAGTCTTTGGATGTACAGATACAAATGCACTAAATTATGATGCAAACGCAAATACAGACAATGGAACTTGTAGTTATGATCCTTCTACTAGCACGCTTTGGGACGTAATTATTACCTCAGAAAATCATACTATTTTAGTTCCTGACACCGCAGATATAAACCTTGCAGGGCAAGCATTGTCTGCTGGTGATGTTATTGGCGTGTTTTATATGAATGGAAATGCGTTAAAATGTGGAGGAAAAATTACTTGGAATAATAGCTCAGCTACTATTGCAGCTTATGGAAATGATGCACCAACAGATAATGGTTTCCAAAACAATGAAACGTTTATTTGGAAAATTTATAAAGCGTCTAATCAAACTACTTATGACGTAACCGTAAATTACAATACCAATATGCCGAATTCTGATCAATATATTGATAATGGAATTTCTGCGGTAGCTAAAATAAGTTCAGATGGTTTACAACAAATTTCTCTAAACAACGGGTGGAATCTTGTTTCTACCAATATCGATCCTGAAAACGATAGCTTAAACAATACTCTACAAAGTATTCTTTCTAATATTGAATTAGTGAAAGACGAAAACGGACAGGTGTTCTGGCCAGTGTATAATATTGATAATATTGATACGCTAACGATAGGTAAAGCTTACAAAATTAGAGCAAATCAGAATATTATTTGGTCACTTTCTGGAGCACAAATAGATCCTACCGAACATATTTTAGAGCTTCCACAAGGATGGTCTTATCTAGGATATTTGCGAAAAAATGGAGCTAATATTAGCAATGCATTATCAAGTATTAATAACAATATCTTTATTGTCAAGAATTCTCAAGGTGATGTTTATTGGCCTCAGTTCTCTATTAACAATATTGGAAATATGAATCCTGGAGAAGGTTACCAGATCAATATGTCTTCTATAGATACGTTGATATATGCAGCAAACAATGTTACGCTTCCGATGCTAAAAATGGCACAACCACTTCAACCGAAAAAGTATCTCATTAAGAAAAAATCTTCGGAGAATATGCATTTAGGAATTCTTCTTGATCATTTCAAATTTGATATTTCTACGGGTGATGAAATAGCTGTTTTCAACCAAAATGACGAATTGGTTGGTGCTGCCGTTTATGAAAATAAAAATATGGCGATTTCTGTTTTCCAATATGAAGATCAACCAAATGTGAGTCTTTACTTAAAGCACTTTAGCCTTAAAAAGAATCTTTCTGAAACGCTACTTATTAATGGTGCGAACCAAAAAGCCTTTAATATTGACGATGTAGAAAGTGTGGTATTGAGTAAAAAGAAAGTGGTAACTGAAACAGATCATTTTGAAGAAGTACTTCTGGATCAAACCAATAATACAATTATTTTTAAACCAATTGATGAAAATCAATCGAAAACTGTTGAAATAGAGATTTTCAATAGCCTTGGGCAACAACTGGCTTACAAACAGCTTATCCTAAAAGCTCAATCTGAAATTGATTTAAGTGACGAACTCTTATCGGAAGGTGTGTTCTTTATTCACATCAAAATGGATCAAAAAACAATCGTTAAAAAGATTAGAAATTAAACCTAATTAAATTCTAAACATCAACAAAGCCTTACCAATTACTTGGTAAGGCTTTGTTTTTTTTCTAATCTATCTTTTCCTAAAGTTCATCACTTTTTGACATAGTAGAAATAAATCGAAATACTTAGTAGAATGAAAATAGAGATTTCTCCATACAGAAAAAGAAAAATGCACAAGCCACAAAAAAGACCATATATAAAAATCATTAATACCCCAAGTTGACTCATTCATACCCTATTTTGCCTCGTTCACGAAATTTTAGTCAATTTCTATTTATTTCTTAGTTTTTTTGTTGTGAAATATAAAAACTTCGCATGAAACGCTTAACTCTCCAACTCATTCCCTTATTGCTAGCCTATATTCTACAAGCTCAGGTCGGAATAGGGACCACAACGCCCCATAGCTCGGCAATTTTAGAAATATCGAGTACATCTAAAGGATTTTTGCTACCGAGACTTACTCAAGCACAAAGAGATGCTCTAGTAGATCCTGCACAAGGATTACTTATTTATAATACAGACAGTAAGTCTATAGAAATTTACACAGGTATAACAGGCAATATAGGATCTCATTGGAAACTTACTATCTCTGCTGATACAAGCACAAACGGTACTGCTATGATCTCTAATATTACAGATTGTAACACTGCAAGCACAGGGATTTTAGGGTCTGGTGCTTCTATTACCGCAAATAGCGTCACACAGACAATAACAGTAGAGGTAACAAAAGAAGGAACTTATTCTATAGAGGCAGAAGCCAATGGTGTTACTTTTGCAAAATCGGGTGTCTTTTCTGCCCTAGGTAGCCAAACCATAGAACTGATAGCAAGCGGTACTCCTACAGCTCTAGGGACGCACAGTTTCACCATAAACACCTCTCCTTCTTGTAGTTTTAACAGAACCACTGTATCACCTCCACCAACTTTACCTGCCAATATTGAGCTAAGCGATGGAGTAAATTTGGCAATCCTTTCGATATATGATGATGATTATTTTCCTTATAACACTCCTACCTCAGCTTCAGCTACAGGGAGTGAGGCAGCAGGAGGAAGTACCGAGACATTGATAGATATTGGTGGAGAGTTAACCACTACGGGTAAAACCCTAAAAATACCCTATACCGTAACCAATAGCCCTGTAAATCTCCTTGCGTTTAGCCAAACCGTAACAGTAGCCTCCGCTCATATTAGACCTTCTCAAACAGAAGCATCTACTGACGGTGGAGGAATAGCACATCAGGTTACACTAAGTTGGGAAGCACGAAATAATATCCCTGTTGGAAAAGGTTTTATTGAGGCTACCATAAAAGCTGAAACCAGCAATATGTATCCTATAAAGCTTGATCTTAATAAAGGATTAGGTACGGATAATAATGGTTTAACGATTGCTACATTTAATATACCCTTAGATAGTACTCTAGGTAATACAGGAAATGTTACCTTACGAATTACCCCAGGGATTCCAGACCGTAAATTTGGAGAAACAACTACTCTTACTGGTGGTTCAACAGGCCGATATCATGATTTTATCTACTTACCTGTTACAGCAGCCGATGGTAACATTTGGTTAAATAACAATTTAGGAGCCAACTATGCCAATATGAATATACCAGGGATCTTTGCTCCAGCTCAACAAGCAAGCACCTATTCTGATTATCATGCTTATGGTAGTATGTTTCAATGGGGACGTTATTCCGATGGGCATGAATTGATCAACTGGACAAACTCAACAACAGGTACTCCTGTTACAACCACAATTTCTAATGACCATTCTCAAACAACAACTCCTAACAATTCAACATTTTATAGAAGCGATATCATGCCAAGCTCCCAAAATGGTAATTGGCTAGACTTTGGTTCTTCCCCTAACCCAACAGAAGATGGCTTATGGCAGGATGAATCGGGTGATAACAATCCTTGCCCTCCAGGCTTCCGAGTGCCTACAAGGACTGAATATCTAGACTTGTTTAATCTTGAAGGTATTAGTTCATCAGCGTATCCACTTACCCATAGCGATGGAAGAGAAAGAGGTGTTGAGAGCACACTTGCGTTCTCTTGTTCGGGGTTGCGGTTAGCCCTCGGTAATGTAAGTTACTCTGGAAATAGTTTAAATAGTTGGAACAGTACCATTATGTCGGGATGGGGAGCTTCAGTGGCTTATATCAGTAATAATAGTGGAATTGTCCTAAATAGCGGTATAGCAAGGGGGCTAGGCTGTGCAGTACGTTGCATAAAAGATTAGTCTAAAGTTATAAATAACACTATAGTTATTTGAAAACCAATGTAAGGCTAAAGCCAAGACCTGTCTATACTTTATAGGATACCAGAACTGACAAAATAGCCACAAACTGCAAAAAGACAGCTATAATAAACTGATAAGCATAATAAAACAAAAACGACCCTTTAAAAAACAGCACCAATTTCTCATAATTATATATTTTAGTTTACCATTATTTTAAAAAATAAAATATCATGAGCAAGCTCAAAACAACAACGTTTTGAGCTTGCTATTTTTTTATCATTTATAAGCATTGATGATTCACAGAAATCAAAAAAGTAAAGCTTATTGCACTATCAAAAATGAAAAAATACAATTCATAAGTAACAATTGATAATTCATAATCACAATACGTAACTATAAAAAAGACTATATATGAAAATCATAAACAGTTATTTGCAAATAAAAACACTCAATAAAATTTATTGAGTGTTTTATGGGTTTATCAGCTTCATAAAACTTTTGAGATAGAGAAACGATGAACACAAAATCAACAATCACACATCAATAACCGCAATACCAAGACTATCATATAATAGATGAATAAACAACCCAACACCTTAAAAATACCCAAAAATCAAACAAAATTGAACAATTTATAAATCTCATTCCTTCTTTGAGCACTTATAGGAATTTCTGTTTTGTTGACAATAAGAATATTTGAACCAATATGATCCACCATTGTGATATTCACCAAATAAGATCGGTGGGTTTGAAAGAAACTTTGATTAGGCAATATTTGTGCAAATTCTTTTAGGGAATATCTTAGGTTATAGGACTTTTTTGCTGTAGTCAAGGAAATATGCTTCAACTCCGATTTTATATACAGAATATCACTGACATTTATTTTTGAGTATAGATGTTGTTCTTTTATAAATAGATGGTCATTAATCAGAAAAGGTTTGTTGGTACTTTCGTTTATTTTTTCTGTAGGATTAATGTCTTCTTTCTGCTGTATCTTATGAAATTTTCTTAAAGCCACTTCTATAGAGGTGTAAATATCTATCGTGTTAAATGGTTTAAGCAAATACCCATAAGGTTCTGTTTTTAAGGCAGAGTTCACCGTTTTGCTATCTCCAAAAGCTGTGAGAAAAGCAAAAGGAATTTTATATCTTTCATTGATTAAAGTTCCTAACCAAATCCCATCATGCTCACCTTGGATATGGATATCTAGAAAAGCAAAATCCACTTCTTCTGTATCTAATATTGTTATTGCTTCTTCAGCATTTTTTGCCACTCCTGCTATCTGATAATTCATCTCCAGAAGAGATTCTTGTATACTGTGAAGTGTAATAAACTCATCTTCCACAATCAGAACACTAATTCCTTTTTTCATACTGCCTTTTTTGAATACTTATTTTTAAAATAGATTTTTACAGAAGTTCCGTTTTCATTGGATGAAATATCGACTTTCCCATTTAATTGCCATACTAAACCTTCCACCATCTTTAGACCAAATGAGGTGTTTTTTTCTTTTTCAGATGGTTTTTTTGAAAATCCTACGCCATTGTCTTTTACCACTATTTCATTAAAACCATCTAAAGAATTATTAATCCCAATATAAATACTTCCTTTTCTGTTATTAGGAAAAGCATACTTATAGCAATTACTAATCAGTTCATTCAAGATTAAACCGATTGGAATAGCTGTATCTATATGGAATTGGATGGCTGGTATCTCCATAATTATTTCTACTTTCTCTACGCCAAAATGCCCATTGGATACTTTGATGCTTTTAATGAGTTCTTGAGTATATTTTCTAAAATCAATATTTTTAAAATCGTCGGTTTGATACAGTTTTTCGTGAATCAATGCCATTGCTTTGATCCTATCTTGACCATCTTGCATCATCTGTTTAAAATTTGGCTCATTGGATTTTACGCCTTGTACTTTTAGAATACTAGAGATAATTTGAAGATTATTTTTTACCCGATGATGGATTTCTTTTAACATTAGATTCTTTTCATCTAAAGTTTTTTCTACTATCTCTTTTTGTAATTTTTCTTTTCGCAAAAACAAATAAGCGGAAAGTAACAACAGGAACAATATTATTGAGGATGCAACAAGGATATATTGGTATTGATTTTTCTTAGCAATTTGAATTTCTTTCTCTACCAAAGCGAGTTTATGCTGCTCTAGGGCTCTTTCTTTCTTGTGGGTTTCAAAACGGACTGTTGCTATTTCTGTACGGCGTATGGATCCTGCAATTTCTAAAGAATCTTCAATCTTCGCAATTTGCTGATAAAGTAAATTTGCTTGGTCTATTTTATCTAGTTTTAATAAAACCCTCGATCGCCACTTCAAGTTCGTAATATGCGCTCTAGCAGACCGCTTTTCTTTTATTTTTTGCAAAGCTTTATCTAGGTATTCTAAACTTTTTTTGTAATCTCCTTGTAAAAAACTTATTCTCCCCAGCTGGTTATAAGCACTTATATAAATATGATACTCCCTGACTCTTTGAGAAGATGCGATTTCTTTTTTTAATGCTTTTATAATTTCTTGCATTTCTCCATTCCCGATATCCAGTACAGCACGATTGGATTCTACCACATTTAGAAAATGCTCCCGATATCCCCGAGGACCTTCGTAGAGTGGAACATTCTTTATCGTTTCTTTTATTTGTTCTATGGCTAAATCATAGTATAGAATAGCACTGTCTTTTTTATGCTCTCTCTCATAAGTTAAACCAATATTGTTATATAGAGATGCTACGGAAAAAAAATCAGATACACCTTTAAGCTCCTGTATTCCTTTAAGATATAACGACCTTGCCATTGGATAATTTTTCATTTTATGATACATGAGGGCTGAAGCCTGATTGACCATATTTCTTCGATTCCATTCTTCCGAGTTTAATTTTTCAAAAGTGGCTTTTCGCTCCCAAAGCAACCGAAGCGCTTCATCATAACGCTCTAATCTATATAGCGCATCACTAAGCATAAGATATAGTTTAGCACGCAGAAGAGTTCCCGTAAAATGAGGTTCTTTTAATAAAAATCGACTATACTCTATAGTTTTGTGATAATCTTCTTGTAGATAAATATAGTGAGCCTTGGCAAATTGTACACTATCTAAAATACCTTTTTCACTCAGTACTGTAGGTTCTTTCAATAAGCTTTCTAAAGCAGAAAAATACGACTCTTTAAAAGGAGTTATGGGTATATTCCGAAAATTATCAAACGCCTCCTCATTTTTATGATGGATACGGAGAATAAGATTGCAGGTTTTATCAAAATCCTTCTTTTCTTTCTGATAAACTTGCCACAAAGAATCCACCTCCGAATATACCGTATCAGCGGGCTCTGCACTAAGTTTGAATAAACCACAGAAAAAAAATGCGATAAATATATGATATGCGATAGTTAATTGTTTTTTAAAACGAGTTTTTTACTCTTGTTTATAGTCTAGCTAATGAATCCTTTCTTATGCCTCCATATATTTATAACACTATAAATGGAATAAAAAGAGCCATAGTTGTTCCTAAATAAATTCTCTCACCTATTAATTATTCTCTCATGATACATATTCATGAAAAACAAATATATATATATTATAATCACATAGTGCACTTTTGTATATTAACATATAGTTATATTCATAATTGAGTTTACTCTTGAACACATTCTAACCTATAGCTCTATTTTACTACAATATCTACGATCTATTTGATACAGCATAGAGACAAACTGTCAATCAGAAGACAGGTAATAGGGTACTAATAGTCATCCTTTCGGCAATGGTAAGTCTGGGTTGTAAAAAACCTCTATTTGTTGAACTTACCTCTACCATTGAGGATGGATGCGGTCTAGTAGTCCCTATTCCAATTTGTCTTAAAAGCGTAAAAGGGATGAGAAAAGATAATAAGTGGGATAGCGCTTGTTTCATAAGATTCATCATTCTTCTTTTTACAATATTCGAATAAAAATCTATTGTAAAAAAAAAAATATCCTGAACAAAGCAAAAAAGGGTATTAACGGGCAAACTTATGGTATTAACTATTTTTTATATTTATCTTTTTATATCATATCTTGCAAAATTCTTGTATCTACAAATTCTAAAAATGTGTTTTAAACCGTTTATGGCGTTAATTTACCCATAGGTTGTAGTTTCTTTTTTGGAGTATTTCTTTTAGGACATCGTCTTCCCTTCCCGAAAAATCGGGACAAGCTATTCAAAGGGGCATTATTCCAGTGAGTATATCAACAACATAAATAGTATAACAGATATGGCGGATCGTTATTTTCAAAACACACAAAGCCTTACCAAGTACTTGGTAAGGCTTTGTGTGTTTTAAGGTATTCTAATAGAAAAAAACTAAGACTTTAGGCTTCGCTTGGCTTGATCCCAATAAATATCCATTTCTTCAAGATTCATTTGAGTGATGTCTTGTTTATCTTCTTTAATTGTTTGTTCCATGAATCTAAAACGTTTGATAAACTTCTCATTGGTCTTTGCTAAAGCATTTTCTGGGTTTATCCCTAAATGTCGTGCATAGTTAATCACTGCAAAGAGGACATCTCCCATTTCTGACTCCATATTTTTTTGATGCTCAACACTCACCTCAACTTCAAGCTCATTTAGTTCTTCTGTTATTTTAGCTTTTACATCGTCTATCTCAGACCAATCAAAACCCACTCCCCTAACTTTTTCTTGAATTCTAAGGGCTTTCACCATACTTGGAAGCGATTTTGGAACTCCTGCTAATACCGATTGATCTTTTTTCTGAGATTTTTCGGCAAGTTTAATTTTCTCCCAATTTTCAAGTACTTCTTTTGCATCTTTCACCTGAGTATCTCCATAAATATGAGGATGTCTAAAGATTAGTTTATCAGATATTGCATTCAGCACTTCTGTTATCGTGAACTGTTCGTTTTCTTCTCCTATTTTAGAATAGAAAACTAAGTGTAGAAATATATCTCCGAGTTCTTTTTTTATTTCCTCTGCATCATTCTCCCGAATGGCATCTACTAATTCATAAGTTTCCTCTATGGTGAGATAACTCAGTGTTTCATTTGTTTGTTTGATATCCCATGGACATTGAGTCCTTAAATCGTCCATGATATCAAGAAGTCTAACAAAAGCTTTTTGGGCTTGTTTTCTATCTGTTTTCATTGTATACTTTTCTTAACAAAATTCCTATTAGACCCGTTAATATCCCCATAGGTTTTAGTCTCTTTTTTGGGGTGTTTGTGTTGCTTAACATCTCTCTTTCCTCTTCGAATAGCTTGTCCCGATTTTTCGGAAGAGCTTAAACAGTGAGTAAATTAACGCCGCAAACGGTATAATACCATAAATGGTCCTATTTTCAAAATTATCGAAAAGAATTCCATAAAAAAAAAGCTACTCGTGATGAGTAGCTTTTTTTATAAAATTAAAGTTTACTAAAGATCATTCTACAATTACTGTTTAATGATTTTCTTTTGAATTTTATTCCCATACACTGATGAGAATTCTACAAAGTAAATCCCGTTTTGGAAATCTGAGAGATTAATTTCTTTATTTGAAGTAATTTCTGAGCTCTCAAAAATTGCCTGACCCAAAGAATTCATTACTCTTACCTTGTTCAAAATTTGATAATCAAACTCTTGTGAGAATGTCATATAAATTTTTCCTGTTGTTGGATTTGGATACATTGTGATATTTGCAAACAAATACTCTTCAACAGAGATTCCTCTGAATTCCACACATTCTGATTGATGCGTACAACCATAAGCACTTTCTACTATTAGATAGTAATCACCATCTACAGTTGGGGCAAAACTATTCCCAACAGCACCTGAAATAGGCTGATTCGTTGTACACGAATACCATTGATAAGAATTATAGGTATTTGGTACACTTAGTACGAACTGGTTTACCAATATCTGCGGTGTTAAGTCTGGTGCAAATGATAAATGAAGATTTACAACAGAATCACATCCAGCAACAGATGCAAAGTTGAAAACATGTACTCCCGAAGCCGTTAAAGTGTCTTGGTTAAATACATAATAAGACTCACAAATATCACTTACAGTAACCACTGTATCATGTGTTTCATTGAATACGATATCCAAATAGTAAATTGAATCACAACCCGTGACAGTTGAAGTGGTCGTAATTTGATTTAATCCTGCAGTAGAATATTGAAGTCCATTATGAGTATAAGGGAAATCACAAGTTGCAATATCTAAAGTATCACCATATACTTTTGGATGAAGAACAATATTATAAGTATGAACAGAATCACAACCATTGGAAGCGTTTAGCGTATCTACAAATATTGTAGAACTTGTAAAGACTTGTCCTGCAAAATTAAATACTGGATCACATGTTTCAACGGTAGAACTTGCAGATGTTGGAGTGTTAAATACAATATTCAATACTTCTATTGAATCACATCCGTTTACATTTGAGTTTGTATCAGCATACATTCCAGAAGTAGTTAAAGTCATTCCTCCAAATGCATAAGAAGCATCACAAGTTGTAATATTGGTAGTGTTAGTTGATCCTGTGTTAAACACAATGTTCAATACTTCAATAGAATCACATCCGTTTACATTTGAATTTGTATCAGCATACATTCCAGAAGTAGTTAAAGTCATTCCTCCAAATGCATAAGAAGCATCACAAGTTGTAATATTTGTAGTGTTGGTTGATCCTGTGTTAAACACGATGTTCAATACTTCGATTGAATCACATCCGTTTACATTTGAATTTGTATCAGCATACATTCCAGAAGTTGTTAAAGTCATTCCTCCAAATGCATAAGAAGCATCACAAGTTGTAATATTGGTAGTGTT